>NZ_JAMXFI010000137.1:0-22034 GCF_025460875.1 Microvirga yunnanensis | reverse complement strand
ACGCCGAGTAGCGGTCGGTGCGCGGCTTGCCCACGGTCTCGACGAGCTTGTCGATCACGTGCTGGGGAGCCTGAAGGTCCGGATTGCCCATCCCGAGGTCGATGATGTCCGCCCCGTTGGCGCGGGCCGCGGCCTTGATGCGGTTGACCTGCTCGAACACATAAGGAGGGAGGCGCTTAATCCGGTAGAAATCAGGCATGGGTCTCATTCCGTTGCCACTTGAGCCGACACAAGGGGTACATCACGCCGCCGCAGGCGCGGCTTAGGCATGCTGCCGTTGATGCGGGATTTCAGATGAGGTGAAGCGCTGAAGGTCAGCGATCGGCAGGGCTCGATCGGCACCGCTTCTTGGGTTCTAGGATTGCGGCCGACACGCTCGGTCTTGTGGCGCACGGTGAAGACGCCAAAGGCCGATAGCTTTACGCCCTCACCTGCTACAAGCGTTGCGCTGATCTCCCCGAGCACCTGTTCGACCAGCTCAGTGGTCTCGGCCCGGGAGAGGCTAACTATGCCGGAGACAGCCTTGGTCAGATCGGCCCGGGTGATGGTCCTGCCCAGCATGAGGATTCCTTAGTGCCGATCGTTCACTTAAGAAAAAGGCCGCTGTTGCCAGCGACCTGAGGTGCAGAGGACATCTCCCTCTGAAGGGAACGACGCCGCAGGGTAGAGAAGCGACGGTTCGAAAGACTGTTACCAAAATGCGGCCATTCTTAGTATGAAATTTCAACAACGTGCTTATGCGCGTAACGCATAATCAACGGGCAGATTGGCGAATAGGCTATGATAGATATGTCGTAACGTATTAATGACGGGAAGTTTGTGTGGCTGAAGATGGCCCAGCCATCACGGAAGATCTTTGCAACACTGGCGCTGTTATGAGATTGCAATCGCTGGTTCTCACGCAGGGCGTCTTCCAGTTCCCAAGACAGTTGTGAGGGGCTTGGTGTAGACCAAGCGCTGGTGCCATGGGCACCAGCTTGAACCTGCCTGAGTCTCACTGCCGCAGAAGATCGCTTTGGTCTGCCGTCCGAGACGATGAAGCGGCATTGCCGCGCCTGCAACTTGAACAGGGTGGTGCGAGTTTGCGGGGACGGTTCGCTGATCTCAGGCATGGCTCTGACATCCGGAAGAGGGCCAGAGGGGCAACCCGATCAGGGCTCAGACGAGTTCCGTGCCGGCGTGAGCTATCCACAGCTTGATCGATAACACGTCGGATTAAAGAGGTCAGCGCACGGCGAGGCTGCCGAGGAGCCTTGCTACGGCAGCTGGGCGCACAGAGTGATGATGGCAATCGCTGCTGAAGCCGCCGCGGCCGACAGCCAAAGATCGATGGCCTGTGGCCATTGAGAGACAAGTCGCTTCAGCAGGGTACGATTCAAACGGTCAGGTGAGGAGCAATGGATGGCTGAGAACGGCATACTGCCCAGCCGTAAATCCGGAATGGCCGATCCGGTTCCCACAGCGCATCACATTTCAGCAGTGCAATGTCTCACGTTGCCAAGGTAAGCCTGCGCATGAACGAGAATACATTCCAACCTGTTCCCTTCCAACCTGACCTCTCTATCATGACAGAACCCCGCCGAGACCTCTAGCGGCTGGTCACGCACTCACCGTGACGCTGAAAGGCTGGACGCTGATATGGCGAATGCACCTCGTCTGGATGAGTTGAGCGCAAGGATAGCGATGTCGGGACGGGTTCGAGGCCGAAAGAGCTCCCGCGAGAGGATTCTCGACGCGGCTGCGGAGCTGGTGAGCGAGATCGGGTCGGGACGGCTGACACTGGACACCGTGGCCGAAAGAGCTGGTCTCAGCAAGGGTGGGCTTCTCTACAACTTTCCCACCAAGGACGCGCTGCTCCAAGGCATGGTCCAGCGCCTTGTCGACGAGGTTGCGGCGGAGCGGGAGGCACTCCGCGTTCAGGCCGCGCCCGGGCGCAACCTCGAAGCGCGCCTGTGCACGGCGGCACTGCTCAAGCTGCGTCAGGGCAGGACGAAGGAGGTCGCCAATGGCATGCTGGCCGCCTCGGCCGAGAGCCCGCACCTGCTAGATCCGGTGCGTGAGGTCATCAGGGCGAACCTGGAGGGACTGAAAGCGACGTCGGATGATCTGGATGCGGCGCTGCTGGGCTGGCTGGCCATTGAAGGCCTTCTCTATTCGGCCGGGTTCAGTCAAGCGCTTCCGATCTGTTTGGCCCCATAAACATGGCTTCTCTTCTCTATTCGGCCGGGTTCAGTCAAGCGCTTCCGATCTGTTTGGCCCCATAAACATGGCTGCCCCGCGGGCTCTCGCTTCTCTCCGGAATCAGCGCAACGGCTTCTCTTCTCTATTCGGCCGGGTTCAGTCAAGCGCTTCCGATCTGTTTGGCCCCATAAACATGGCTGCCCCGCGGGCTCTCGCTTCTCTCCGGAATCAGCGCAACGGCTCTTCCACTATGGGGTCAGAAGAATGAAGCGGAACGATCTGAACAGCGTCCTTTGTGCCTGAGGCGCAAGGAACATACCTTTATGCGGACTCGCTTCATTCATCGTCCCGCGAGGGACAGCTCTCCGCCTCGGGGCGGAACCCTTGTCGTTCTGCCTGGCTCGGACGCTTGTCGTCGGCCAGACGCACCTACATCGCCTGAGCTTCCCTCGTCCAACGGAACTCAGTGCCATCACACCAGATCCGATGCAAAATGGTCGCCAGCCGGCGGGCGAGCGCGATGACCGCCTTTCCCCGCCCGCGCCGCTGGGCCACCTTCATGGCCCAGGCTTTGAGCCAGGACCAGCGGCTGGCTCGGGTCAGGATGATCTGAGCCGCCTCAAACAGCAGCGTTCGCATCATGGCATCGCCGCACAACGAGATCCGGCCGACCCGGCGGCTTTCCCCTGACTGATCCAGGACAGGTGTCAGCCCCAAGGCCGGCCCCACCGCCTTGGAGTTCCGGAACCGGGCCGGCGTGTCGATCGTCGCCACAAAAGCCAGGGACACCACCGGCCCCACGCCCGGAACCGTCATCAGGCGCCGGCACACCTCATCAGTGCGGACCAGGGCGAGCAGCTTCCGGTGCAGGGTGGCAAACTGCTCGCGCAGCTCGCGACGGGCCTGCAGCAGCGGTTGGATAACCTCGATCAGATCGGGCATGCTCTCGATGAGCTCATGGATGCGCGCCTCGAACCGAACCGCTCCCACGGCCCCGACCTTGAGCCCGAAGTTGCGCAACAGACCGCGGATGTCGTTTTCAACCGCAAGGGCTTTCTCCTGCAGGAGCTTGCGGGCGGTGAGCAGGGCTCGGCGCTTCTGGCTTGCGAGCGTCTTCACATGGACTGGGCGGAAGAGGTTGACCCGCATCATCTGGGCGATGCCACGGGCATCGTTGCGATCGCTCTTGTTCACCTGCGCCTTGAGAAAGGCTTTGGCATGGCGCGTCTCGATGCACACGACAGGAAGCCCGGCTGAGGCGAGTCCCTCGAAGAGCCATTGGGAGAGCGGCCCCGCCTCGAGACCAATCCGCTCGAGGTGCCAGGCGGGGTCTTGCAGAAGCTGCAGCAGGTCCTCGGGATGAGAGACGACCTTGATCTCACGACAGATCTTTCCCGTCTCATCAACGATGCACACCGAAGTCTCTTTGACCGAGACATCCAAACCCGCATAGTGTTTCATGCTGCGCTTCTCCTACTGAGGCCTGAGGCCGCTGCGAACGATCCTCGTTGTACCATCAGCCTGCAGTGCAGCACCTCACAAGGAATCGAGGGCTCCGGCGGCAGGCCGAATACCCCATCTGAACAGCCTTGAGATGCATGACCTCAGCCCATTTTCGGAGAAGGAGCACGAGCAGGTCGTCCAGGCGGTCAACCGCCTGCTCCTCAGGGGAATCGCTGAGGAGTGCCCCTAGGCGCACAGCGGACGAACGAGTTGCGTTGGAGGTACGGCGTCCGTCTTTCGTGCTGTTTGAGACGGAATAAATCCCTGCCGAGTACCATCGCCGTCATGAGCGCAGAAGTCGTCTCGTCTCACCTCCTATGGCCCTTCGCCTCCCAGCGTGAAGCCGGCCTTGAGCACAACCTGATATTGGTAAACCACGCCATTCTCCACGTGCCCACGGGTTTGCACCACCTCAAACCAGCGCAGGTTTCGTAGGGTCTGGTCCGCCCGCTTGATGGCGGTTTGGATCGCATCCTCGATGCTGCTCGTCGACGAGCCCACCAGTTCAACGATCTTGTAGACGTGATCGGACATCGTACGCTCCCATCGTCTTCGGGAGAGCAGAAAGAGCCGAGGGCACAATCTCCTAGTGTACCGATGCTTCGTTAGCTGGTTCGCTTGCATCTTGGACGAACTTGCCGACGTCGATGCAACGAAGTTCACACTCCAGGCCGAATTCAGATAAGATCTCAGAGCGCCGCGAGTTGCTGCATATACGGCTGTCGCCTGATGCGGTACTGCTCCTTGAGCTTTATAAGCAACCGAGCCTTCAGCGTCGCGCCGAGCGAGCTTCGGCTGAGGGCCGCCCGCTCGAGCTCATATTCCAGGTCGAGGTCGACGAGCACGTCGATCGGCGCTTGCCACGGGACCTCATCCTCGGCCCCTCTCACGCAGGCCGATGACGCCTCACCGTCCCTGCAGATTTTGTACTGTTCTCCAGCAGTCATGCCTTGCTTCTCCCGTCTGCCGCATTCCACAACAGTCACATGCGACTGGCTGATCTCGCCTCAGCTTGTCCTAAGTGGCTTCTTCCAGGGAGCAAATCGCGATGAAGACGCAGACTGCACCAAGCAAAGGAATGAGTTCGCTCAACACCGACACTATGACTACCTCACAACGGTTGCGGCCCAAGCTCACCCCCTCAGCTGGAACACTATGCATCAGGAACGAACTGGCAGTGGAAAAGGATTATCCTGGAAGGCTCTCAATATCGGCATGTGGAGCCTCAATTTTGAGCATTGTGCCAAGCAAATGGTCTCACTGATCTTCTTGGTGATTGTGACAGCATTCATCAGCTCTCAAGCCCCCATCGGCTGCCTCTCTTCCCGGGACATCCGATGATGCATCAGCTCCGACATAGCTGCAGTGTGTAAGCCAGCTAAAGGCTGACAGGGCCTGGAACCTCAAGCGGCCTCGCGGACTTGTCCTGCATCAACAAGGCCAAGAATGGGTCGCCTTGTAAGAGCGGCCACTGATTAGGGACGCACGCCCTCGAACCCCAGTAGTGCGATAACGCCAGATGACCAAGGCGGCCATGCCGTAGTGCCGCGCCGATCCTGAGTTCTGCGTCACGCTATTGGTTCTGTCGACATATCAGTGTCACAGGATGTGGTCCAAGCTGCAGTGCTTGCGACCGTCTCTTCCTTAACATGCGAGGGATTATGACGACGAATGGGCGAGTCAGCCGAGTACCCCCGGACAAGGCGAACGAGCTCTTCGAGAAGCTGCTCGCGACATCCAGCAATGCGATCAGAAGCCGCGAGCGGCTGTTGGCCGAGTTGAAGCAGGAGTTGGACCTCCTCGCGACCCTTCAGGAAGAGCACCTCTTTCCGGTCCTGCGCCGGCATGGACGTCTGGATCTCCTGCAGGAGGCTCTTACCGCCAACGAAGAAACGAATGCACTCCTGGCCGAGCTGGAGCGCCTGCCCAAAAACAGCGCTGAGTTTATCAGCCAAGTGACGGAGCTGCGGACACTGTTCCAGCAGCACATCCGTGACGACAGGAGGGAACTGCTTCCGGCCGTGCTCGAGGTGCTGAGCGATGAGGAAGCTAACGCCATAGCTGAGACGGTGGAGGATGAAATGGCGAATATGGACGATACCAAACGGTTCGAAGCGCGCTGTGCCCGCGAGCAGGGTGAAGCCGTGCAGCGGGTCACGGAGGACGTGGCAGACACGCTGCGGTCTAACGTTGAAAGCGCCCAGACCATGGTGCAGGCCATGCAGGAGGCGGTGGAGACCAGCCTCAGCGCATTCTCCGAACTGACGCGCCGCTCGACTGACCGTAGTTTGCTGACGGTCGACCGCTCCGACGGTGTTGCTCTGGGGTTGAGCGAAGAGGCGGCGGACAACCTGCGGGCTGTGGCCCAGTCCGGCACGGCCTTGGTGCGTGGATTGCAAGAGGTTTCACGCGAAGTGGCGGATCGCGGACAAAAGCGCCTGCAGCGGAATTTGGACGGCATGCACGCCCTCGCCCGATGCCGGTCGATGACGGATCTCGTCGAGGTGCACAGCTCGCTGCTGCGGGACAATGTTGAGCAGACGGTTGAGAACAGCCGGCGCTTTGCGGAGCTCACGCTTCAGATGGCCGACGAAGCCGCACGCACCATGACCTTACGGGCCGAGAAGGCCACTGCGCGGGTCAGCCGGGCTGCCTAATGACTGAACTCATCGTGTCCGTCGGCCGCCGCTGCGAAACAGCCCGGCCGGCGGGTTGACCTGAAGTATGCCGTTGCGGCACTCCTTCTGTGTTGGTCGACAGATACTTGGTGCGACTGTACCGACGGCTGCAGGTGGGGTTGACCTGTTGCGCCCGCAGTTGCTGTAGCCAAACCACCTCTGCACGATCCTGAGATACGCTGCGAGGATCACACAGGATTGCTGACAGAGGTGAGACGCATCAACCTCAACCAGTCATACTGCGGCTCTCCTCCACTGAGGCCATAAGTCGAGTGTTTATTTACGCCCCTGTGGTCAGCTTATGCTCGTGCAAGCTCATGGTGTCATGTAATCCGTTCGGCCCCTTGCTCTCTTCTTACCACGTACAGGAGCATGCCATCTTCTGTGACAGGAAGGATGCTCACCACCTCGAACAGACGTCCTGTGCCTCTGACGCGGACGAGCTGACCAACCACGAAGGCAGATTGCATCACGCGCTCCACGCTGAAGCGGGTGGTGGATAAAGCTCGAGCACGAACAAGTCTGGATCGTTACCGGATGACTTGGGGCACGGATCAGAAATGGTGCAACGATCCGCGTCTTGGCCGATCCGGACGATCGAGTTCCCGGATTCGGAACTCCAGCTCATGGATGTCTGCCGCTGATGCGAGATGCGCCGCATCGCGCTCTTCATCTGTGGGTGCAGGCTGATGGCGGATCCAACCCAGATGACGCTCGATAACCAGTGGCAGCGACAGTTGACCAAGGGAGGCCAGCTTGCAAAGCGTGTATAAGACCATGTCATGGCTCCTCTGAATGCGTCCGGAGCCCTCTGGCGCTTCCTCTGCAGCCTGCGTGTTGGTGTGCGCTCTTTCGTGTGCTCGCGCTCTCGTCGGATGTCTCAAGCGATAGCAAGCTGGCGTAAAGGTTCCGTTACGAAGACGCTGAAGGCCCGCGTGGACTACGCCGTTTGACAACCACGATCTCAGGCTGCCGTCCTCGGGCAATCTCCGGCCGACTTTGCCTGGTCTGCGCCTGCACCATCAGCACGCGGCCTCGGACCTCATCTTCTGGCATGCCAATCAACTGTGCCGCGATGGCAATCTGACTATCGACCTGGTCTGTCAGGCCCTGCGCCGCCGCGATGGCCTCATCGAGACCAGGAGGATCATAGCGTGTGCGCCGCAGGCTCCACGCGGCAGGAGTGCTATTCTTGTGACCCATGGCCCTCTCCCCGGCACCTGACAAGCTAACGAGGAAAAAGGCGATTTGTGCGATGCACAATTGTCGCAGCCGACGTTCACCGGAATTGTGAGTGAAGGTGAGTGGCAGACGTGCCAAAGGTTCGCTTGGACGTTCCGATCTCCTGGTGAAATTGCGCCGAAGTCGGCGAAAATCGAAATCAGACGCCGAGGGACAGTGGTGGAGTCGTTCGCATACACATTGTTTGCCATGGCTCCGGCAAGATGCGGGTTCCGGGCGCGTGGCGTATCAGCTCGAACAGAGACTCTGGTGCCGTTGGTCAATGGCGTCGGGGTGGTTGGAGAGCTTCCTCTCCGCTGATGCCCTGGCTGAGGGCTTTTAAGACAGTACCCTTGGCCAGGACGCTCGGGCGCAGACATACGGAATAGCGGTTGAAGATCAAGACAGAAGAGGGGCTGGCCGACAGGAGAAGGTGCCATGGCCCGCTACTGTTTCGATGTCCAGAGCGGAATGCCACCTGTGCGCGATGACGAGGGCGCCGAATTCGACAATCTCGATGCGGCCGTGCAGGCAGCGGCCCGATCGGCGGCTGAGATCGGGACGAACCGCTTGGCGAAGGGCGACACCAGCGATGTCGTCATCGAGGTGCGGGATGAGCAGAACCAGCGGGTCTGCACGACAACCGCGTCGATGCGGATCTACCGCCACGGCCCACCGGATCGGTGGCCGCATTCCCGGAGTGCGTAAGCCACGCAAGGCCCTCGACAAAGAGAAGCGCCCCGCGTGAGCAGAGGCGCTGAGTTCCAGAGGGAGAAGACAGCCCCAGCCCTCCACACCTGGACACATTGAGAATGCCTCATCTGCTGCACGGTGGCTGTACCCGGGAAGACACACGGGCGCGCATCCCGCGATTGACCTGTGCCTCGGCTGAAAGTCATATGAGCGAAATGAGATGGATGAGGAGATCATTCAGGGGCGCTGCTGGTCAGCTCTCTCATGCACTTTCTTCAGAACCGATTTCACATACTCCCGGACGAGCGGTGTCGCCAGGCCAAGCTCGCGTGCCATCGTGTCGATGCCGGCTCCCTCGCCCAGGCGCCGCAACACGGTAGCTTCCATGGTGGAGAACCGGCAGACTTCCGGATCGGGCAATCTGATGATGGCTGCCGTCATGCTCGGCCGCCCAGGAGCGCCGACAGTTCCCTGACGTAGTTCTCCCGCCGCTGCAGGTGCCTGGCCTTGAGCATCGTTAGGGTTCGATCCTTCACATTGCTGTTGGGCAGAGTTCGGCGCAGGTTCTCGCGCTCCCGCTCGTATTCGTCATCAATCTCCCGCAGAATGGAAAGCAACGATCGCACCAGGGGATGATCCTCACCCGATGCGGCGGAGCCTGCGCTGCTCTGGCTGCTGATCAAACGGCTCTCGGGCTGGTCGCTCACCTCCGGCCTCCATGACTGCTGTCCTGCCGATTGGACAGTGGCAGGAATATAGGTGGCTTGTCTGTCGGCAAGACGACACATCAGGGCCGATCAGGCCGGCTTGATCGATGTTTCGGCACAAAGCCGAGCGGATGAGCACAATCTGCTTCGGGAAGCCGCGCCGAAGCAGAATGTCACCAGCAATCTGCATTCATGACGGCTCGCGTCCATAGGGCGGGCGTGGAATGCTTTTGTGGGCGGCGCGCAAGGCGGCGGACCAGCGCTCGCTCAAGTCATGAAAGTAAGGCTCGCCCGGCTCGATCCGGTGGAGCACGTCGAAGGCGAACGCATCGCGCCGGGCAATCGCCAGATCGATGGGAAGCCCGACTCCGATGTTCGAGCGCATGGTCGAATCCATCGAGATCAGGCTGATCTTCAGGGCCTCATACAGATCCGTGTTGTAGCGAACGGCCCGATCCAGAATGGGCTTGCCGTACTTGTGCTCGCCGATCTGAAGGTAGGGAGCGTCCGGTCCGCAGCGGATGAAATTGCCGGCTGAGTAGACGAGGTAGAGCTCCATCGGCCCGCCCGTGATCTGCCCGCCGAACAGGAACGTCACATCGAACCTCAGGTTCGCCTGCTCCAGGGCTGCCTGCTCCATTGTCCGGACTTGCCGGATGGCTCGGCCGATCAGCAGGGCAGCCTGGAAGAGCGTCGGAACGGTGGACAGGGTTTCAGCCTCGCCGGTCTCCTCATGGCGGAGCCCTTCGGTCAAAAGCCCCAAGACAGACTGGGACAGGGACAGGTTGCCGGCACTGGCCAAGACCAGAACGCGCTCGCCTGGCATGGCGATGGTCGTGAGCTTGCGGTAGGTGGAGATGTCATCGAGCCCTGCATTGGTGCGGGTATCGGCGATCAGCACCAGGCCCTGCTCTACCAGAACACCGACGCAGTACGTCATGGACGGCCCTCATCTGGTCCACCAGCCGTCAGAGAATGCCGAGCCTGATCCTGTCATGCAACAAACGTCTGCATCTTGGGGTTTGGCTCTCTCGGAGCAAAATGGGTGCAAGAAAACAGCAAGCTAAACTGTAAGGGAGTCTCTTGCTTTCGGTGTAAGCTGAAGTATTGCAGTCGTCGCGCCGGGCTCCGAATCGCTTGCACGAGCCGCAAGTGACCGATGAAAATTTAGGCTTGCTTGTCGGTTGCTTCGGCGCGAAGGTCCGCGGGCGACGCATCTGCTGCGTTGCAGAGGCGTTGCCGATAGGAGATGCGCCATGGCGAACCGTCAGCAAGACCAAGGCAATCAGGGCCAGGATCGGAACCAGCAGAGCCAGAACAACCAGGGCCGGAACCCACAGGGTTCGAATCAGAAGAACCAGGGCCAAGCCCGGGATCAGCAGAACCAGGGCCGGAATCCGCAGGGCTCGGATCAAACCCAACGCTGACCGCTCGTGGTCAAGCTGGCACGGCTCCTCGATCCGGGTGAGCCGTGCCTGTGGAACGAGATCGATCAGCCATCCTCCCAACGCTGCAATCCCGCGCTAGCGGCAGGCCTTTTCGGGCATTGAGGCACACTTCTTGCTTAGCCGAGGGAACACTTCAGCTCTGAGGCTAGAGCAACGGGCATTCAGACGGATCCATATCCGGCGGCAGTGAAGTAGTTACGGCATGCCTCGGGAGCGACCAGATCACAGATATCGCCGATAGCGCGCCAGAGCGCGTCGAGCGTTCGGGCATCAACCCGGCGCAGGTGCGATTTGATCTGGGAGGAGGCCTGTTCAATGGGATTGAGATCGGGACTTTAGGGTGGCAAAAACAGGAACCAGGCGCCCCTTTGCTTGAGACACTGCGCGGCTATCTCACTCTTGTGCGCCGGCAGGTTATCCAGGATCACCACATCGCCTGGCGACAGCGTCGGGGCAAGCTGGGTCTCCACAGAGGTCTCAAAGATCTGCTGGGTCATCGGCCCGTCAATTACCCACGGTGCTGTCAGCCCATAGCAGCGCAGACCCGCGATGAAGGTCTGGGTCAGCCAATGGCCGAACGGCGCCTTGGCATACAGGCGCTGCCCCTTGGGACATCGGCCGCGCAGGCGGGTCATCTTGGTGGAGGTGCCGGCCTCATCGACAAAGACCAGCCGGTGCGGCTCCTGGCGCATGCGCGGCTGACGCTTCGTGCACCAATGATCGCGCGCTTGGCGCACGTCGACGCGTCCTTGTTCGCTGGCCCGCAGCGTTTTTTTGGAAGCGGTAGCCTTGGTGGCGGAATCAGTGCGAGATTGAAGCGGGCGTGACCTTGGTGCCGAGGACCAGGAGTTCTACGGCCAGTTGCCGCATGGTGATGTCACCCTTCTCGGCCACACGCTGAAACAGGAACTCGCGATGCGGGTCGAGCTTGGAGGAGCGCCAGCCGCCCTCCGGCTTGGGCCCCAGGCTGCCGCTGACCCGATAGACCGCCATGAGCCGAACCACGAAGGCCACCGAGACGTCAAAATGCCGGGCAGCTTCATGGCAGGAGTGGCCCACCTCGACAAAGCGCGCCACCCAGCGGCGCAGATCCAGCGAGTAGGACTTGGTCATCGTTCATCTCTTCCCAGAAAGAGGACTGGGAGGAGTGAGTCATAAAGCCGCCACGTCGTATAGCCCCAGCGACTCCGTCAAAACTGCCGTTGCTCTAGCATGCTGAACTTTCTCCGGCCCTAGCTCGACACCCTGAACAAGGCCGAGCGCGATCTCAGGCAGCAAGACTACGTTGTCGTCTATGGTGGAATGACATCCATCATCGTCCCGATCAGCTCAGGCGAGCGGACGCCACGGCTGCCCAACAAGCCCCTGTGGCTGTGGGGGGCGGCTCCAGCGGCTTTGGGGCTCTGATCAGAACCCCAATCCTGTTTGCCATGCGAGAAATCCACGGCATCGACGGCAACGCGGATCGCTCCATCCGCGCGATGGCAGCCTCCCGGCACAGGACTTTAGAGCATTTCTCAGCGACGTGGATCCGGTTCGCCGTCAAAAATGCGGCACAGCCAAGAAGAGAGGTGATTCCACACCAATGGAAACAGCTCTAGCCTATGAGACGTGGCTCAAGTAGGTGCTTACGGGAGTTACGGCGCTCCGGCTGAGAGTTAAAGCGAACCTCTCTCGGCTGGAGCGTTTCGTTTTAGGCTCGACTGTTCCGAGCCGTGCCCCATCCTACCGCGCTCCTAGCGGGCGGCTTGTGTCGGTTGGCCATCACCTCAAGCCCACTCAGCTGTCTGTCGACGACAGACAGCCACATGCATGGGTTCGAGTTTCAAGCGGACTTCAAGTGGGTCTGGAAGTGCCACAAATGACTGCATGTCGGGCTGACGCCTGATGCGGCATGCTCCTTGAGCTTTGAGAGCATCGGCGTCGTCAGCGTAGCGCCGGGTGAGACTCTGCTGAGGACTCTGCCATCCATTGATGACCATCGTAGTGCGAAACGTATAGGCGGATGCCTATTCTTTAGTCATTGGAAGACTACAATTGGACCTGCAACGAACTGGCTAAGTAACAACAGAGAAAGCTATACACTTGATGCTGGATTATGGCAGCGCCCGAGGTATCAATGGTTCAAAAGGCCAGCCGTGGCGAAGTTGAATTCGTTCAAACGGTAAAGGCATATGGAGCCTCTGTTGCGGTTGCCGGTATCGACCTTAGGATACCCGCTGCGACGTACTGCTGCCTGCTAGGCCCATCGGGATGCGGGAAGACCACAAGCCTGCGCATGCTAGCTGGGCATGAGGCGGTTACCTCGGGCGACATCCTCCTCGACAATGCGAACATCACCCTGATGCCGCCAGCCAAGCGCGGAACGGCAATGATGTTCCAAAGCTACGCCCTATTCCCACATCTCACAGTGGTCGAGAACGTCGCCTTCGCCCTCAGAATGAAAGGTGTGCCGAAGGTCGAGCGCCTCATCAAGGCGCAGGAGATGCTTAAGATCGTTGATCTTGAGACCTACGCTGAACGGCGTCCTTCACAGCTTTCAGGCGGGCAACAGCAACGCGTTGCGCTTGCGCGCGCCTTGATCACGCGCCCATCCGTCCTTCTTCTCGACGAGCCGCTCTCGGCGCTCGATCCATTTCTTCGCCTGCGCGTCCGAGGTGAGCTCAAGCGACTGCAGAAAAGCCTCGGCATCACTTTCGTGCATGTAACGCACAGCCAGGATGAGGCCTTGGCGCTCTCGGATCTCGTGGTTCTGATGAATTCCGGTAAGATCGAGCAGAAGGGCACGGCCGAGGATCTGTTCACCCGCCCGAGAACAGCCTTTGTGGCGCGGTTCATCGGGGCTCATAACGTCATTGATCTCGGAGACCGTGCGATTGCAGTCAGAATAGACCGGACGATGCTGCGACGAGATGGCTCGGCGGATGCAACGCGTCGCGAAGTCACGGTCAGAACCGTTGAATACGCTGGAACCAGCTTCTCAATCCAGCTCGTCGATGACCGCGGCAGCGAACTGGCCGCTCTCATATCCGAGCATAGCTTTCGCGCCACGCCTCTCACCGAAGGCGAGCGTGTGCTCGCCTCATGGGCTCCCGCAGATGCTCATGTCCTCGAAGGTGGAGCCCGGTAGGCGATCAAAGTCTAAACCCAAACAGGGAAAAGGGGAATACAATGAGGAAGAGAGACGATGCGACGAACCTGTCTCGCCGGCAAATCCTGAAAGGGGGTGCAGCGCTTGCAGGCGCGGCCGCCGGAACGGCCATCACGGGCTTTCCGGCCGTCATTGCAGCCGAGCCCGTGACGCTCCGGTACCTTTCGACCGCGACCAACCAGTCCCCTGCCATCGCCGAGAAGGCCGCCAAAGATCTCGGGATCAAGATCGAGTACGTCACAGTCACAACCGACGACGTGACCAAGCGCATCATTACGCAGCCAAACTCTTTTGATTTGGTCGACACGGAGTATTTCAGCCTCCGTAACCTGATCCCGTCAGGAAACCTGATGGGCATGGATGCAAAGAAGATCAAGCTCATTGACAAGCTCGCGCCGGCCATCACCAAAGGCGAGATCGGCGGCAAGAAGATCGGCCTTCAGGGCACGGCACCTAACAAGGTGATGTATCTGGAAGGGCAGAACTCAAAGAAGTTCGCTGCGTCTCCCACAGAGTGGATCACCCTGATCCCCACCACCTACAATGCCGATACTCTCGGCATCCGACCTGACCTGATTGGCCGTCCCATTGAGAGTTGGGCGGAACTCCTGAACCCACAGTTCAAGGGCAAGGCCTCAATCCTCAACATTCCATCCATCGGCATCATGGATGCTGCTATGGTCATTGAGGCATCCGGTAAGCACAAATATGCCGACAAGGGCAATATGACGAAGGACGAGATCGACCTCACGATCGCGACCCTCATCGAAGCCAAGAAGGCTGGACAGTTCCGCGCCTTCTGGACCGACTTCAACGAGAGCGTGAACCTGATGGCATCGGGCGAGACAGTGATCCAGTCGATGTGGTCGCCCGCTGTCACGGCCGTGCGCCTCAAGAACATTCAGTGCAAGTTCCAACCGCTCAAGGAGGGCTATCGTGCCTGGGCATCCGGCTTTGGCCTGCCGAGGACCCTCAAGGGTAAGGAACTCGACGCGGCCTACGAGTTCGTCAACTGGTTCCTGTCGGGTTGGGCAGGCGCCTATCTCAACAGGCAGGGCTATTACTCGGCAGTGCTCGACACCGCGAAGGAGAACATGGAGGCCTACGAATGGGCCTACTGGATGGAAGGCAAGCCTGCCGAGAAGGACATCAAGGGCCCCGACGGCGGCCTTTTGGAGAAGGCAGGTGCCGTCCGCGACGGCGGCTCCTACAACGAGCGCATGGGATCCGTGGCGTGCTGGAACTCGATCATGGATGAGAACGCTTATATGGTCCGCAAGTGGAATGAGTTCATCGCGGCCTAAGCAAAGCATATTCCAGCATGGCTGAAGCCCTTCAGCCATGCCTCTTCTTATCCACGACTGACAAGCAGGCGATGACTCATTACGCGCGTTGGACCTCCTACTGGCAGGCCGCACCCTTGGCGGCGGTGCTCCTCCTGTTCTTCGTTTTGCCCCTCGTGGTCACCTTCATCGTCAGCTTCTGGAGCTATACGGGCTATTCCATCGAGCCGGACTTCATCTTCGACAATTACCGCGATGCCTTCGATCGCTGCATCGTCGCCCTGCCTGATCTCTGCACCACGTTCCGCACCTATCTGTCGACGCTCCGGTTCTGCCTTGCTGTGTGGCTCCTCACCCTGGTGATCGGCTTCATCATCGCGTATTATCTGACCTTTGAGATACGCACCACGACCATCCGCCTGGTGCTCGCTCTCGTGTGCACCATCCCGTTCTGGACCTCGAACGTGATCCGCATGATTTCCTGGGTTCCCCTCCTGGGGCGGAACGGCCTTGTCAATCAGGCCCTCGTCGGTGCGGCCATCATAGATCAGTCGCTTGACTGGCTCCTCTATTCCAACTTCTCGGTGCTGCTCGCATTCGTCCACCTCAACACGGTATTCATGATCGTGCCCATCGCAAATTCCATGTCGCGCATCGACAGGTCGCTGGTCGAAGCAGCGAGAGACGCTGGCGCGACAGGATGGCAAATCCTTCTGCACATCATCATTCCGCTTTCGAAGACGGGCATTGCCATTGGGTCGATCTTTGTCATCACGGTCGTCATGGGAGATTTCATCACCATTGGCATCATGGGCGGGCAGCAGATCGCGTCCGCCGGCAAGGTCATCCAGACCCAGATCGGCGCGCTTCAGTTCCCGATCGCAGCTGCAAACGCGGTGGTGCTGCTTGCGCTCGTCCTGATGATCATCGCTACGCTCATCCGCTACATCGATATCCGGAAGGAACTTTAAGACCATGAGCGAAGGTCGATCCCGCAGCTTCTATGTCCTGTCGTTCCTCTTCGGGCTCTACGTGCTGTTCCTCTACGGGCCGACACTCACTATCGTGGCTCTGTCGTTCCAGGGACCGGGAGGGGGAATGACGTTTCCCATGAATGGGGTGTCCCTCCACTGGTTCCGCAACCTCTGGGCTGGCATCGGCGTGCCTTACGTGGTTGATGCGCTTCTTAACTCTCTCAAACTCGGGGCGTTCGTTACGGTCCTGACGGTTGTGATCTCCCTGATGGCGGGTTTGGCCTTTCGCCGGAGTTTTCGAGGGCAGAGCGTGCTGTTCTATACGGCCATCGCGAGCCTGACCCTGCCTTCCATCATCGTGTCCCTTGGTATTGCTCTCGAATTTCAGATTATCGACCAGAGTGTGAAGGCGGTTGGCGACGCTTATGAGATCGGCGCGATCCAGAATTCTTATCAGACTGCCATGGGCCTTATGTCGTCCGGTCTTGGAGCGCACCTGACATGGACACTACCTTTCGGCGTGCTGATCATGTTCGCAATCTTCAACCGCTTTAACAGCGCCTACGAAGAGGCGGCCCAAGACCTCGGGGCCTCATCCTGGCAGACTTTCATCCATGTCCTCGTGCCGATCATCGCGCCTTCCCTCGCAGGCGTCTTCCTCTTCGGGTTCACTCTGTCATGGGATGAGATCGCCCGGTCAAGCCAGGCGGTCGGGGCGGACAACACTCTCCCGCTCACCCTGCAAGGTCTGACGACGACCGTGACGACGCCAGTCATCTATGCCCTCGGCACGGTAACAACAGGGATCTCGTTTGCGGTCATTATCGTGACCGTATCAATCGTAGTCTTGTTACAGAAGCGGCGCTCGCGACACGGGTCCGATGCCGGGAAAGGCTTGGTCTGACAATATGCGGCTTCTCCTCGTCAATCCCAATACCACCTCCTCTATGACGCGGAAGATCGAGGCCGCGGCCCTGGCTGTTACCCATGAAGGAACGACGCTCTCGGCGGTCAATCCGCTCGATGGCCCTTCCTCCATCGAGGGATATTTCGATGAGGCCTACAGCCTCCCGGGCTTGCTGGGTGAGATCCGGAAAGGCGAAAAGGCGGGGTTCCAGGGTTATGTGATCGCCTGCTTCGACGACACGGGACTGGACGCGGCCCGCTCGCTCGCAATTGGTCCGGTGGTCGGGATCGGGGAGGCAGCGTTTCACTGCGCCAGCCTCATCGCAGGGCGCTTCTCGGTCATCACCACATTGGCGCGGTCCGTGCCGGCCATCGAGCACAATCTCGCGAGATACGGCCTGGCCGCACGGTGTGCTCGGGTTCGGGCATCCGATGTTCCCGTACTGGCGCTGGAGGATGCGACCAGCAATGCGCGAATGCGAATTTCCGACGAGATCGAAGCGGCCAAACGCGAGGATCGCTGCGAGGCCATCGTGCTGGGCTGCGCCGGCATGGCGGATCTTGCCGCCGACCTTTCAGCACGTCACGGGCTGCCGGTTCTCGACGGCGTCGCGTGCGCCGTCAAGCTTGTAGAAACCCTCGTAGGATTGGGCCTCAAAACATCCAAGTTCGGAGGGTATGCCCCTCCCCTGTCGAAGCATTATGGCGGCCGGTTTGCCGCCGATGGCTTCTGATGGATCGGCGCAACTCTTTCTCGCCCAATCACTCTGAGGTGTCGCGGACTTCGTCTGTCGTGACGGAGAAGTCTGCCAGGAAGGATGGGCCGAAACTCGTCGAGATTGCCACGTCGGTCGCGTCACGCCCCGTAGCCATCAGGATCCGCCCGGTTCTCGGCGTATTGTGACGGGCGTCGAAGGTGTACCAGCGGCCGTCCAGGTAGGCTTCGAACCAAGCACTGAAGTCCATCGGATAATCCACCGGCGGAATACCAATATCGCCCAGGTACCCCGTGCAATACCGCGCCGGGATGTTCATACAGCGGCACAGGGTGATGGCCAGATGAGCAAAGTCCCGACAGACACCAACCTGATCGGTGTGTCCCTGGCAGGCCGTCCGGGTTGCACATGCATCCATATAATCGAATCTGATCCGGCCATGCACATAGTCACAGATTGCCTGAACACGCGCCCATCCGCCCCCGATGCCGCCGAAGAGACGCCAGGCGGTATCCGAGAGGTGGTCGGTTTCGCAGTACCGGCTCCCGAGCAGATAGACCATCACATCGTCTGGGAGGTCCTCGACAGGCTGCTGTACGGCCTCTGGAACGGCTGGATCGTGCAATCCGGAATCGCGGATCAGGAAGTCCGTTGAAAGCTCGAGTCGTCCGGCCGGCGCAAGCAACCGGGTACAGATGTTGCCGAAGGCATCATGATACTGCCTGAACTCGACCAGGGGGTCACACACGAGGTCATCGGGCGTGATGAGATCCGGCTGCCGCGAGGGATGCACATGCAGCATCAGGAGCATTGGAGTCGGTTGCGGGCACTCGAAGGTGATCCGATAGCCTGCGTGAATTTTCATCGCGCGCCTTCCGGATCGGAGAGGCAAGGCTCACTGTCGGGCGCGGTTGTCCTGCCGGCGCGTCGAGCAGCCCTGTCCTCTGAGGCGATCACGTTCACCTCGACCGTCATCCCGTCGAAATCACCTGGCTCGCCCGTCCATGTGCCGGAGAGCGGCACGGCCTGCCGAGGATCGCGGGCCACGGCGATGCGGATGAGGTCGCGATTGCCGATGATGCCGTTGGTTGGGTCGAACTCGACCCAGCCGGCGCCAGGCAGGTAGACCTGGCACCAGGCATGCGTCGAGCCGCCACCGACATGGCCGGATCCGTCCAGGCTCGGGCTGTAGATGTAGCCGGACACGAAGCGGGCCGCGAGCCCGAGCGCGCGCACGGCCTCGATCATCAGGATTGCCAAGTCGCGGCAGCTCCCGCGGTTGAGCATCAGGGTCGTCAGGGGATCCTGGATCCCGGTTTCCGGGCGCCTGTTGTAGGTGAAGCTCTCCTTGATGGCGTGGGTGAGGGTCATCAGGAGTTCACCGGTGCGGGTTGAACGTCCCTGATGCAGAAACTTCTGAACCCAACGATGAATCTGGTGATCTGGGTCGAGATACTGCCGCTCCATAGCCCGCGTCAGATCGGGCATCTCCTCTGCGCTGTAAGCGAAGGGGTAGGTCTGGGCATAGTCCTCCATTTGAAAGTCGGGTGCATTCAAGGGCAGATGATCAAGGCGGATGTTGCTCTCGAACCGCAGTTCGGACGCCTCTTTCGTGAATCGGGCAATGGCGACGCAGTTGCCGAAGACATCATGGATCCATCGCAAAGCACTTGGAGCCGGGTCGATCTCGATCCGGGCTTCCAAAAGCTTCTGATCATAGCTGTCGCGGGGCCGGAACATGATGCGGTGCTCGCCGAACGAGACGGGCTGCATATATCGATACGTTGTTACGTGCCGGACCGCGAGAAGGGTCATCTCATCCGCCACCCAGGAAGGCAACTGGAAGATCCAGAGGCCTTACCGTTCCAGGCCTCCTGCCGGCGAAGAGTTTAGGATCAAATGAACTGGACGAGAAAGCCCATAGTTTAGGCTTTCTCGCCACCTGCATTATCGCAATCGAGGAGCCGCCCGGGCGACGCTCACCGATGAGTTTTGCCCCTCCAGTATCAGGGATAAATTCCGGCCCTGCGGAGGAGTGAACTTGCCGTCTGTCCAACTCTGGCTTGTTCTGTGCGTTCAGTGGACTAAGCTTCTGTGCGTGCTGGTGGGTAGGACCAGATGATGCGATCCTTGGAGCGCGTCCACATCTTCGGAGCAGCAGGCTGCGGCTCATCGACGCTCGGGCGAGCGCTTGCCCAACGGCTGGTGTGTCAGCACGTGGACACAGACGATGTGTATTGGCTTGCCACTGTTCCGCCTTATCAGACCAGACGAATGGCGGCCGAGCGGGTCCGGATGCTGGTGGAGGCTACCCGTTGGGCCAGGCACTGGGTGCTGTCTGGTGCGATCGTCGGCTGGGGTGATGCCTTGATCCCGACCTTCGATCTTGTGGTCTTTTTGTACGTTCCTGCAGAGGTCAGACTGGCCCGCCTTCGTGCGCGGGAACGGGAGCGCTTCGGACCCGCGATTGAGCCTGGCGGCTCCATGTATGAACGGCACCGGGCCTTCCTTCGATGGGCCGCTGGCTATGATACGGGTACCAGTGGGCGAACACGCGAGACCGACGCCAGCTGGCTGGCGCAGCTCAGGTGTCCCGTGCTTCCCATGACGGGCGAATGCCCAACCGATGCTCAGGTCAATCACATCTTGTCATTGTAAGGTTATTGTCTTGAGAGCAGCAGAGGTACGGTCCTGATGCACGAGGGTTCGGTCACACCCGCTCAGTTGCGCGCCGGACGGGCGCTCCTTGGTTTGTCTCAGGCCGAGCTCGCGGAGCGCGCGAGCGTGACGGTTGAGCTGACCGCGGAGGCTGAGGCCGATGGAGAAGCGGGTGCCTCCGAGGCCGCCGTGGCTGCTCTTCAAGCTGCCCTTGAGAGGCATGGTGTGATCTTTCTCGCTGCCGATGGGGGAGAAGGGCTTGGAGTCCGGCTACGGCGTACCGGGCCACCGGACGAGGGGCTGCGACCGGATCAGCTGACGAGCGACAACGGCATCTGACACAACGGCTCAAACAGCCGCCCCTGCCAGCACATCGGTCCCTGTCCGAAAGCGCGGGGACATGTCAGTTTATGTTTCGTCGTGCTTAGGAGCTCCTGATGACCTACCGGGTCCGGTGGCAACTCGTCGGACGGTCCGGGCAGCCGCTGGACAGTGGCTGTGTGGGTGAAGGCTTTTGCGCCTATGGCGACGCAGTGGCGGCCGTAGTCGAGTTCCTGCAGCCTTACCCGGCGGTGCGCCGTTGCCCGGCCGAGAGCTACTGGCTGGCGCGCCGCTCGCACGAGGCTGATCTGGCCGTCTGGATTTGGATTGAGCGTCTTGAGATTGAAACGGCCGCACCTGCCGTTTGCGAGAATGACCCGCGCTGCATTGTAGCCTGAAGTACCAGTGAAGCCGCCGGCCGGATGGGTGACCGAGCCTATATGTGCAGTCCTCTCAGCGGTGCCCGGGGACAACGTAGAGAGCACCGAGACGCAACGAATGGATGCAGTGTTCAGGCCCTGCACAAGAACCTTAGGTGAGAGGAATATGGCCGCCTTCTCCGGCCAACCTCTTGCCGAGCGCAGCAATCATCGGTTTCAGGTGAAAGCTGTCCTTTGGATCGCCCCCACAGGCCAGCCAGATTCCTCAACGGTTTCTGCGTCTCCGCGGTTGCATTGCCGATGGAACAGGCCTCCTCCTCTCACCCTCGAAGATAATTCCCGGCAGTGCAATGGAGAGGATGCTCACCACGTTCACCACCGTTGTAGTCTCGCAGCACCTTGCTGGTCTAGATCGAAACGAGTGCGGAGCAGATGCTGGCCAACGCGTGTGCGCTTCACGAATTTCAGACTGAGCTGATAATCCTGACAACGGTCATGAGTAGGGATGAAGCCTCATGGCACGGAGATCAGACACATCGACTGTACTGATGCTGAGAGTATGAGATCTTATAGCGACGGATGATGGCGTGACGACCCCTCAGTATGCTGACAGCCTTCAGAAAGGGTGACGCCACAACGAAGAACTCCGCCACTATGATCAAGTCCGAACTGATCCAGAAGCTCGCCAAGCACGATTCGCAGTTATCGCGGCATGATTTCGAAAAGATCGTGGATGCCATCCTTGGCGCCATTCGAGATAGGCTTGCCCGAGGTGATCGGGTTGAGCTGCGTGGTTTTGGAGCATTCACGCTGCGCACGCATGCTGCTCGGATAGGCTGCAATCCGCGCACCAAAGATCCGGTTTCTGTTGCCGAGAAACTCGTTCCTGCCTTCAAGTCTGCCATGGAGATGCATCAGCGTCTCAATCCCACAGCACTCTGGAGCCCGAACAGAATCGTATCTAGCACTACAGTTGCGGGTTTAGAGCTCTAACTACCTCCTGATCTGACCCAGGAGGCTGCCATGACGGGTGTGGCGATCGAGCAGATGCTCGAGCTCTGGTGTGTGGAGTTGCGTCAGGTCAAAGCCGATCTTCAGTCCCTGTTTGCTCATCCCAGTGTCGGCGCCTCGGCGGCCGCCTTCCTCGATGGGGTGCTCGGGCCGGAGCGGCGCAAGACCGGCTGGATGCGGGCCGAGGCTGCGGGCGACTCGGG
>NZ_JAMXFI010000136.1:0-22109 GCF_025460875.1 Microvirga yunnanensis | reverse complement strand
CGATCAGCTGGCGCGTGTTGCGAGCGCCTTGCGCCACCACGATGCCCAACTCGGCGAAGTGACCGCGCAGAGCATTGATCAGGGCGGTTCGCTGCCCGATCAGGAGATCGCGGGCCCCGTGCAGCATGAGGGTGCTTTGCTGCTGCGGGCTCTTGACCGGGACGAACCGCATCGACGGCCGCGTGACGGCCTCACAGATCGCAGCCGCGTCGGCGGCATCGTTCTTCTGCCGGCGCAAATAGGGTTTGACGTAGGCGGGCGGGATCAGGCGGACCTCATGCCCGAAGGCCATGAGCGTGCGGGCCCAGTGGTGAGCGGTCGCGCAAGCCTCCAGCCCGATCAGGCAAGGGGAAAGAGTTTTGAAGAAACCTGGTACCTGGCTGCGACGCAGTGATTTGCGCAGGACGATCTTTCCGCTCTTGTCGATGCCATGCACCTGGAAGACGTTCTTCGCGATATCAAGGCCGACCGTGGCAATCTCTGGCATGGACGTGGATCCTCTCCGGTTTTGGACATGCCCATTCTGGCACGTCTGACGCTGGTGGAGGGCGCCATCCACGACATCAGGTTAACGGTCTGAGGTCGCAGAGCCCCATAGGATCAGCCGGTCAGAAGCTCACATCATAGCCAGTTACCTCGACCCAAGTCGCGAAGGCCCAGGCACGGGCACGGCGATGATCAGCGGCGTTGGTATCGGCGGGACGTCGAAAGAGATTTGCGACCTGATCATGAGTTGAGAGAAAGCGCTGGGCCTGTCCGGCTGACTTAAACCGTTTCATAATGCGCTCGCGTCGTCGGGTCGGCTGATGAGAATTCTCAGATGAGGTATTCGGCCTGCCGCCGCGCCTGCCACGTCACTACGAGGTGCAGCGCTCCAGGCTGATGGTACAACGAGGTCGCGGCCTCGAGCCTCAGTGGGAGAAGCGCAACATGAAGCACTATGCGGGTTTGGACATCGCGGTCAAAGAAACCTCCGTGTGCATCCTGGACGAGACGGGGAAGATCTGCCGTGAGGTCAAGGTCGCCACTCATCCGGAGGATCTTTTGCGGATCCTACAGGATCCAGCCTGGCACCTAGAGCGGATCGGGCTGGAGGCGTGCCAGCTCTCGCAGTGGCTCTTCGACGGGCTGGCCGAGGCCGGCCTGCCGGTCGTGTGCATCGAGACGCGTCACGCCAAAGCCTTCGTGAAAGCGCAGATCAACAAGAGCGACCGGAACGATGCCCGCGGCATCGCCCAGATGATGCGGGTCAATCTCTTTCGTCCGGTGCACGTGAAGTCGCTCACCAGTCAGAAGCGGCGGGTGCTGCTGACCGCCCGCAAGCTCCTGCAGGAGAAGGCCATCGCAATTGAGAATGACATCCGCGGCCTATTGCTGAACTTCGGTCTCAAGGTTGGCATGGTGAGAGCGGTCAAGTTCGAGCAGCGCATTCGCGAGCTCGTTGCAGGCCTGGCGGACCTGGCCGAGATTGTCGAGCGGCTGCTGGATGCCCGGCGCAAGCTGCGCGAGCACTTCGCCGCTCTGCACCGCAAGCTTCTGGACCTCGCTCGTGGGGATGAGGTGTGCCGGCGCCTGATGACCATCCCTGGGGTGGGGCCGGTTGTGTCGCTGGCTTTCGTAGCGACCATCGACATTCCAGCCCGGTTCCGGAACTCGAAAGCTGTCGGTCCCGTCCTGGGGCTGACGCCCGTCCGCAGCCAGTCCGGCGAAAGTGATCGGGTTGGCCGGATCTCGCTCTGCGGAGATGGCATGATGCGAACGTTGCTGTTCGAGGCGGCTCAGACGATGCTGCGGCAGTCCACCCGGTGGTCGTGGCTGAAGGCCTGGGCCATGAAGGTGGTCCAGCGGCGCGGCAGCGGAAAGGCCGTTGTCGCCCTAGCGAGACGTTTGGCCGTGATCATGCATCGCATGTGGTGCGACGGCTCGGACTTCCGGTGGACCAGGGAGGTTCAGGTGGCCTGAGCAGATCCGGCCGATCGCGAGCAGTCAGATAAGGAGAAGCACGAGCTTCCGCACCAGAGCGGGAGGCTGTCCCCTGCGGGACGACGAATGAAGTGAGTTCGAAATCGCGCATGCTCCTCGCACCTCTGGGTGCAGAAGGACGCTTCTCAGATAGTTCCGCTTCATTCTTCCGACCCCATGATGGAAGGGCCATTGTGCCGAATCCGAAGAGAAGCAAGAGCCCGCAGGACAGCTCACGCCCTGGAACTGGACCATCTGATTGCGCTTGACTCCCATCGGCCGAATAGAGATGCGCGATTGTTCAAGCCTTTATGCTGCCGATGCTCAACACCGGGCATGACTTCTCGCTTTGCAGCGGCATAGCTGGCCAGCTTGTCCGTGATCATCACGCGAGGGGTCATGCCCTGCTTCTTGAGCAATTTGCGTAGCAAGCGCTTGGCCGCTTTCGCATTGCGACGGCTCTGAACCAAGATGTCGAGCACGACCCCATGCTGATCGACGGCGCGCCAGAGCCAATGCTTCCGGCCCGCGATGCTGATCACGACCTCGTCTAAGTGCCATTTGTCACCCGGCGCAGGAAGACGGCGACGGAACTGATTGGCAAAGGCCTGGCCAAACTTCAGAGCCCATTGGCGTACCGTCTCGTGGGTGACCTCAATGCCTCTTGCTGCGAGCATCTCCTCAACCATGCGCAGGCTGAGTGGGAACCGGAAGTACAGCCACACGGCATGGCTGATCACCTCAGCCGGAAAGCGGTGACGAGCATAACGAGAATGGCGGGTCGGCCTCATGCCCTCGCCTATGCCAGCATTCCGTCACCCTTCCGTTAACCTGACGATGCCGTTGCCAGGTCAGCCGCATCCTGGAATTGAGCCTGCTGATCCGATGCTGGTGCTTCGCAATGCCGCCTACCCCATCTCGTTCAGCGAGAGACAGTAATAGCTAGGAACGCAGGGATCGGCGCCATTGTCTGGGCCCAGCCCCGACAAAGCGCGTGAATGTCGTCGTGAAGTGGCTCTGATTTGCGAAGCCGCAGGCGATAGCGATTTCTGCAAGAGGCATCGCGGTTGTCAAAAGGAGATGCTTGGCTCGCTCAATCCTCTGATTAAGCAGCCACCGATACGGAGACATTCCAAAGGATGACTGGAAGGCGCGCGTCAGCTGACGAGTCGAAAGCAGACAGGCATTGGCAAGTTCTGACAGCGTTACGTCGCCATCTAGACTACAATCGATCATATCAGTCACGATGCGCTCTTGGCGTGCTGTGAGCCCTCCCGACCGAAATGCCTTTATGCGTCCGCCTTCGCCGTAGAAGCGGATGAGGTGCGCGTAGAGGGCAACAGCGATGTGATCGACGAACATCCTGTCTGCTTCGCCGGGACATTGAAGACTTGGGAGCAAAGCTAGGGACAGGGAATAGACGACGGGGTCGGGAATTCCTTTGCCGATTTCGAGTTTCAGATTGCGGACCGGACCGAGGCCGTTGTTTCTCGCAAAGTCCAACAGAGCTACGCGCGGAAGGTAGTATTGAACGGGATCAAACGCGCTTCCGATTTCAGCTTCAACAGTATGCTCAAGATCGTAAAGGTTGATAGTGACTCTCTCCAGCGAAGAGTGTGGACAAAGTCGATTGTCGAGCCAGAGCTTTCGGTGCTGAAAGTCGCGCAGCTGGACGGATAAGATATACGCACTCTCGTTCGGTATCGGCGTAGTACGACCGTGAATTGAGCGGTCCGAGCAAATACGGGTCGCCGCAAATTGATGCTTCTTAATTTTCCGCAACACCGTAGGGGGCGAGACTTTGAGCCCGGCGTACTGCGCAACATTCCGGCCGTAAGCCCCTATTTCGCTCATAAGTCTGCCCGCCCGGTTGCGTGGTAAGGTGCTCTTCCAAACAAAATAGATTGATACGGACTAGAAGCTACCAGTTCCGGACTGCCGAGACCACCGATCCGAACTGGCGTCCGCGACTAGAATTTGGGCAATTTCGGCGCTTGTGTAGGGTTTCGGATGCCGGCCCATCGCAGACGCAACCACGTGCACCGGAGCCGGCGTCCGAAAGCCTCCAGGGAACGAACCCGCGGGATGAAGTCCGCAGATTTTAGCTTATGGGGATTTGACGGTTCCGCCTGGCCCGCTATGGCCGGATAAACGCATTTGGCGCGTTCGACGTAAGTCTTCGACCGGTAGCCAGGACGCGGGAAGCCCGTGCAGGGTGCGATGCCGCCGTTGAAGAGCCGATGATTCCAGCCTTGCGACCTGTATCACCGGAGCCTGCGAGTTCAGTCGAACGAAACGATCCGGCCGCCGATGGTGAGCGTCCTCGGCGATGGTGCAATCCGGACGGATCCCCCACCCAGCGGGCATAAGTCTGCGCATAGGAACCAGTCAGGGCTCCGTCCTCCCTGGCTTCTCTTCCTGTTCGTGACGGCAGGCGTGGCGGGCCGGGCTGATCCGGCCCACCCCATGCTCACTCGGCGGCAGGTGCGATCGGAGCCGGCTCGACCGCCTGGGGCTGCGGCAGGGCCGGCACCTCGCATCCGGTGGCGCAGCAGCGCCCGGGCTGCTTGGACACCCGCTGGCCCTGGTCGAGGATGCCCCGGTCGAGCAGGCTCTCGACGAGTTCGACCTTCTCCATGACCGGGTAGTTGCGCCAGATCTCCCGCTTCATCGCCTCCGGCGAGCCGCCGCCGTGCAGGGAGATCACGGAATACCACCCGCCCTGATTCGAGACCGTGAGGTCCTCGATGAAGCGGGCCACCTCCATGCGCTGCTCCATCGGGATGTCGGGCCGTCCGCCGAGCACGGCGCTCAGCGAGGCGGCGGTCTCGGGGTTGTGGTCCTCGTCCGGTTCTGGCAGGGCGACGATCAGGCCGCCCGACACGTAATGGGCCACCTTGTGCATGTCGTAGATCTTGGTCGCCAGCAGCAGCTTGCCGATGTTGGAGAAGACGGCGTCCGGCATCACGGAGCCGGCCGGGTCCTTCGTGCAGTAGACCGAGGACGCGACGCCGCAGGCGTAGAAGCTCTCGGTGATGGTGATCAGGTCGACCATCTGCTCCCGGATGTGACCGTGGCGGTCCGCGTCGAGCCCGTTCGCCTCGATCATCAAGGCTCCCGCACCGATGAGAAGATCACCGAAGCCCGCACGTGCCCCAATGCAGGAGTGGCGGTGATGGGTCGCATACGAGGTGGTCAGGAACCCGCCCTCCTCATATTCGCCTGCCAGGAACACGCGGTCGTGCGGCACGAACACGTCGTCGAAGATCACGACGCCCGTCGACTGGCCGTACTTGTTCGAGAACTTCGCCGCGGCCTCGCCGGGCCGCCCGGCCCGACGCGCGACGATGGTCACGCCAGGTGCATCGACGGGAACGGCACAGCACAGGGCGAAGTCAGCGTCCTCCTTCGTGTGCGTGCGGCAGGGCATGACGAGGAATTCGTGCATGTAGGGCGCACCCGTGACGATGGCCTTGGTGCCCCGGATGACGATGCCGTCGGGACGGCGCTCTTTGATGTGGACGTAGACGTCCGGGTTCGCCTGCTGGCCCGGCCGCTTCGAGCGGTCGCCCTTGGCATCGGTCATGGCGACGCCGAGCGTCAGGTCGCGGTCCTGCACGTCGTGCAGGTAGTTCAGGAAACGCTGCGAATAGTCGGTGCCATGGTTGTCATCGGTGCGCTTCGTCGCCTGGAAAATGCCGTTCAGGGCATCATGGGTAAGGTAGCGCTGGGCACAGCCCGAGACCTTGCACACGAGGCGGACCGCCTCGAGCTTGTAGAGCAGGTCGGTCGAATTCTCGTTGATGTGGAGCATTCGGTTGACGGTCTTACCCGACGTGCCCTGGCGCGCCGTCATGATGTCCTGGTGCTCGGGATAGTGAGCGAAGTCATAGGTCACACCAACGCCGTTGATGCCGGGGGCCAGGAGGGGCTCGTCGGCGACGCTCTCGACCCTCTGGCCGTCGACGAACACGCGTGGGCTATATGCGCGAAGGGACTCCCGGTAGGCGGCAGCGTCCATCAGCATGGCTTCCTCCTCGAGGGCTGTTACAAGATTTGAACAATGTTAGAATGATGAGAACTTGAACACTGTTAGAATTTCTGTCAACTGCTTTCGAAATCGAGGGATGTGACATGGTGGTTCGGCGGACGGAACGGCGGCAGGCGGTCAGCGACCACAAGCGCGCGCTCATCCTGGAGGCCGCGCGGGAAGTGTTCGCCACCGAGGGTCTGGAGGGAGCCAGCCTGCGCGCCATCGCGACGCGGGCCGGCTACACCCCGGCGGCGCTCTACTTCCACTTCGCCTCCAAGGAGGCGATCTACGCCGAGGTGTTGCAGGGTTCGCTGGCTGCTCTCGGCGACGCCGTCGACGCGGCGGTGGCGAAGGCCCGGTCCCCCGAGGCGCGGCTGCGGGCGGCCGCGATGGCGTTCTTCCGGTTCTATGCCGAGAACCCGCGCGACCTCGACCTCGGCTTCTACCTGTTCCGGGGCGGCATGAAGCCGAAGGGGCTTGGCCGTGAACGCGACGTGTCCCTGAACGACAGCCTCGAAGCGGCGCTGCGCCCGATCGCCGACGCGGCCGAGGCGCTGGGTTCCCCCCGGTCGGAGGCCGAACTCCTGATGGTCGACACGTTCGCTCATGCCACGGGGCTCCTGCTCCTGCTCCACACGGGCCGCATCCGGATGTTCGGTGCATCCGCAGCCGATCGCATGGAAGCCTATGTCGATGAGCGGATCGATCTGCTGAAACGGGAGACACGGGAATGAAGACTATCGATCGCGATCGTTCCACCCTTCTCGTCATCGACATCCAGGGCAGGCTCATGCCCGCCATCGAGGACGGGCCTGCCGTCATCGCCAACGCGAAGCGTCTTACGGAGGTGGCGGCACTGCTTGCGGTGCCCGTCCTGTTCACGGAGCAGAACGCGGCCGGGCTGGGTCCGACGGTACAGGAACTCACGCCGTCGGGTCCCGTCGCCCACAAGATGACCTTCGACGCCGTCCGCTCACCGGGATTCATCGACATGTTGCCGAAGGACGGCGCGATCGTCGTGGCCGGTTGTGAGGCGCATGTCTGCGTCTTGCAGACGGTTCTTGGGCTCCTGGGCCAAGGCAGGCAGGTGTTCGTGGTGCGCGATGCCCTCGGGTCGCGCCGTGCGGAGAGCAAGGAAACCGCCGTTCGCCGCATGGAACGCCATGGTGCCGAGATCGTCACGACCGAGATGGTGACGTTCGAGTGGCTCACGACCTGCGAGCATCCGCGATTCCGGGAGGCCGCCGCACTCATCAGGTGAAAGCCGGATGCGAACACCGATGTGATCGCGAACAAGCACGGGGAACGGAGACGGAAGCAGCCTGGTACTTCGACGTGGTGTCACCGTACGCCTACCTCGCCTTGGGCGGGCACTGTCAACTTAACTGAGTAAAGGTCGCTTTCCGGCGCTTTCAGCGGTTCCCTGGTAGGTCTAATCTATTGAAAATAATCGGCCCCCTCCGGGCCTAAACACCCGCAAGAGCAAGTAAAGGCGTTAAGTTGACAGTGCCCCCCAGCGTTAGTCGGCCCCTCAATTTCTCTGGCCAGCATGGCTGGTCCAACCGCAAATCGATCCTGGTCACTTTCAGGCGGAAGGACTGGTATTGGCACATGCCCGAAGAGACCGAACTTCCAGGATGGGCCGACAAGCGGACCTTCCTATTGGGTTGTCGAGATGATTAGTCTGGCACTGCTGCGGGCTCTCGAGGTTCCGGAGGCAGGCAATCCAAACCGCGTTGTGATCGATGCAGCGCCCCAGACCGTCTCGCCGTCACCTCCCGCGCGCTGTCACTGGCCAAATCGCGACGAGCTCTTCGGCCCGCACTACGTGGAGTTCGTCAAGCAAATTCACAGTCGGATCATGATGCGGCACGATGCATTCCACCCCTGCAGCTGGGGGAGCGCTGCCCATGGGATTGTCTGGCCGGCGGCGCTATCGGGCCTGGGGATCGTCTAGCTTGAGTAGACGGCTATCTCCTGGATCGGATCATCCCAGCCCATCCTTTCCGAGATAAAGAAGGAAATAAGCAGGAAGTGATCCACCTGCCATCCCGCTGACTTTATGGGCAGCGGAAGTTCAGCGTCGCACCTTAGTGGTTCATCCGGTAAGTCATGCAGCTCTCGGCAGTAGGGCGATCCCGGGTGAGCGACGCGGCCGATGTCGGCGGCGTTGACCCCAGACAAAGGAATGGCGGTGCGCATTCCAGTAAACCGTGGCGCGGTCGATCGCCTCGGTGATCTCGTCCCAGGTCTCAAACCGCCGGCCCGCCAGTGCCAGCGAGCGCAGGATCTTCCACCAGGGCTCGATCAGGTTAAGATAGGCCGCGTATTTGGGCTGGAACACCATCTCCCAGCGTGGATGCGCCAGCACGAACAGCAATACGTCGGCGGTGCGGTGGGAGCTCAGGTTATCCATGATCGCGTAGATCCGCTCCGTCGAACTCGGGATCGAGGTCTCAACGTGCTCCAGGAAGTCGACCCAGTGGGCACCGCCGCGACCAGGATAGGGATGCGTGAAGGCTTCGCCCGTGGCCGGACGAAACGCACCAAAGACATAGCCTTTGGCGCGCCGGCCGTAGTCGATCTCCTGTCGGGCTCGCTCGACCGGTCGCGTTCGGCTGAGGTGGCTGCCACCCTGTGCGAGCGAACACTGGTCAGGCGGCCTCCGGTTTGGCGCTGTTTCGCAGTCAATGCCGTTTGATCTGGCCTCCCAACTCTGCCCGCGCTTGGATACCGGAAGAATGTGCGTCGGCCGCCGGTATCGATCAAGGAATGAGAGATGGGTGATGTAGCTAGGACCCTGATCCCTCACTAACTATTACTCGCTTTTGAGCAGAGTGCGACCAAGAAGCCGGTAGCATTGGCGAGGCATCGTTCCAGGTTTGTCCTGTTTGGCGCGGTTTATTGCACAAACCTTGCACGCTCCCCGAATGGGCAGGAAGTGATCCAACTGCCGTCCCCGCTCGCTTTATGGACAGCGGAAGTTCAGCGTCGCTTCTTAATCGGGAGAGTGAGTTCGATGCACCTGTTCATGGAGGCTTCGTCGACACAGTATTCGAACGGAGATTTTCGTCCGAGCACCGGTTGGGCGGTGTTCATGTAAAGATCGAGGAGTGGGCCAGCGTGAACCTTCGACGCCTCTTTTCGTAACGCCTGCCGTGCCTTCTCGGCGATCTGGTGAGCACGATGTTCTTGCTCAAGACGATGGCTTAGGTCAGATGCCAAGCGCGCTGCCTTCCAGAACCCCTCTTCGCTTTCTTGTGCAGCATCAACAGGCTTCACACCATTCAGATCTGCGTTCGGGACGAACGGCCAGTCGGACCATCCAGGGCCCAGGACATCCTGCACGCGCCGCTGAAGGTTCTGGACCCGTCGGTTGGCTTGTTCCCGAAGCAGTGCCTGACGTGCCTGTTCATCGGCCTCCTTTTGCTGTCGCTGCCTTTCCTTTTGTCTTGCGATATAGCCCGCGAGGGGAAGCCCGAAGACATCCGCGCCCAACACGGCATTGGATCTGAAGCACGATCTAACTTTGCTGAATTCCGCTTCGAACTGAGCGAACTGCCTGTCGTCGAAACGTACAATCTGGCGGATCGAGTATGCTCTCCCAGGAAGGGGTTGGCCGGCCCAGTGTTCGAAGGAGAAGGCTTTTGTCTCCTCCTGGGGTAGCGCCGCAAGAATTTCCCCAACTTCCGATCGGATCTGGCGCATCCGGATATCAGGGAGGGCGCGACGGTAACGAGCATTCTGGACCTCGGCGCCAATGAAACGATTGAGGATCCATTGCTTACCGTCGGAGGCCGGAACGAGAATTCCGGCTTTGGCCAGAGAGACGATCCACGAATGAATGGCATCTTGAGGCAGAGCAAAGTCGGCCTCAACCTGCCGGATCGCTTCTGCCTCTGCTTCTGTGAGCCGACTGAAGCGGTGATCAATCCAGCCGCGGTCCCTGATCTTCCGTAATGCCCCCTGAACGCTAATGAAGGTGCGTTTGCCGCTGGCGGCGATATCGACCATGTCGGCTAAGATGGTGGCCTGCCAATCTTGGGCCGGAACGGTGAAACATCCATAGCCCGGAACTGCAATACCGATGGCCCGCGTGAGGTTGTCCTCCGCAATTCGAGCGACGGCCGGATAGGCGAACACAGTTATGTTGATCTGAGTGCGCGCTTTTATGTATGTGGCGCGTAGCGCAGCAATTCGACGTCCGAATTGTTCAGCTCGTTGCTGGCGGCGGGCATCAAGGGCGGCTTGTCCATCCCGGAGCATTGGATTGTGGAGCCATTTGCGGGGCGCCTTGTCCAGAATGGCCCGTTCGAGCCCTTCACGGCTATCGATCTCGTGGGAGATCCCGGAGAGATCAATTTCAATGGCGCTCAGGTTCATTTCCTCAATCTGAGCGATCTTTTCCGGGCCGCATTCATGGGTGACGGCAAACTCTACGAGAAGATCTCGGTCCCCTTTACGGACGATAACGTCTGGGACGATGCTCCCCAGCCTGTTCTCGAGGAGAGCGGAATCGAAATTGAAAATCCTGCCCTCAAAGCCGATCCATCGGTCCTCGCCCTCTGTGAGGTCGAGGGTGGGCAGGAATAGGTGGAGCCGCCGGGCGAGAACCTCCTTGGCGAATTTGTGGAGCGCTGTTTCGGGGCCTGTCCTGCAGGGCCGCTCGTTGCCCGAGCTGTGGTGCCCGAAATGGTGATCCTTCACATCGCCTTTGCGCGCGACGAGAGGCGCCCCGCATTCCGGGCATTTGCAATCGCACTGCGTCCCGCGGGGAACCTCCGAGATGTGTGCGATCGATCCGTCGGGTCGCTCCCCAAAGACGAGACTTCTCTTACCATCTCCGCACGTGAAGCCGGAGAGCGGCGACCGTATCATCGGGGGCACAGGTTAGGTGATGGGCAAGTCATAGCAACGAGAAGCCTGGGTCAAATTCCTGCGACTTTCAAGTCAGCTTCATGCCACGGCCATCCGCGACAACCGCTCAGGCTGGAGAGGGAAAGCGGATGATCAGCCGGAACGCCGGTTCTCGCTGGCTCGTTGTCCGGATCTGATCACCCACAACGAGCTTTAGCCTATGCCCCGACAAGTCACAGATGCGAACGGAGTCACATGGACCTGCAGCCCAGCGTCCTCCGGCTTGGGAGTGGCCCCGGATAAGTCTAAAGGCGGCGCAGTCCGCCTAGGCGCTATGATGTGTGCTGGCGCGGGAGCTCCTAGGCCGGGCGACCCGCGCGTGCCGCAGCAAGTCCACGCGACCAGATCTGCTCAACCTCCTCCTGTCACGCCCTCTGTGACGGTGCCTCTGGGCGCCAAACTCCTTAAGGTGACGCCCAAGGCAGTCGATTTCATGCTACTGCAACTGGGAGGTGCCCTGCCGAGGGAATTGACCGGCCGACGCCGCTACCGCGCATGGGGCATCGTCTAAGAGGATCTTGAGCAGAATGCCGGGACCGAAACGACATCATTATAACGCCGAGATGTGGCAGGAGCGCTTCGTCAACGGGGACGGCGGCCTGTGGGTCTATAACAAGAAGCAGCCAGATCGCGGGGTCATTCCTCTCATGCCCAAGGACACGTTCGTCGTAGGGCATCTGTACTCAACTGTGGAGGCCGACGGATCCAGGGGCTCCTCCGCCCCACAGTTTCCTGAGACACCCTATAAGCGGACGGGATCCGCAGAAGGGTGATGACGATGACAGAGACGATGAAGGATGCGGCCGGTTTGGGCCGCGGTGGGCGGATGTCGCGCCAGCGCAAGCGCGAGGCGGTTCTGCGGCTGCTGCGCGGTGAGGATCTGGACACGGTCTCCCGCTCGCTGGGCGTGACGGCCGCCACGCTGAGCGACTGGCGCGAGGCCTTCCTGGCGGCCGGCGAGGCCAGTCTCGCCACCCGGCCGGCCACTGGTGAGGCGCTGGAGACTGAGCGGCTCAAGGCCCGGCTTGGCGAGATGCTGCTGGAGCGCGAACTGCTGGAGGCCAAGATCACCCTTCTGGAGAGCGGCCGCCCTTTAGCCCAGAGGAGGTCGAGGCGATGAGCCGGGCCCTCTCGCCGAGCCGCGGCCAGCCCTATGGCCTGGCCCGCGTCTGCCGGATCTGGCGCGTGGCCCGGGCGAGCGTCTACCGCCATCGCAAACCGCAAACGGACCGGCAGCGCCGCGGCCCGGTTGGACCACGGCCCGATCCGGAGCTCACAACCGAGATCCGCGCCGTCCTGGCCGCCAGTCCGTTCCATGGCGAAGGCCATCGGAAGGTCTGGGCGCGCCTGCGCCTGAAGGGCATCCGCACCTCGCTGCGCCGGGTGTTGCGGCTGATGCGCGAGCACGACCTCCTGGCGCCGTCCCGGACCGGCTCACCCCGCGGGCCGCGCAACCATGACGGCACGATCATTCCGGAGACCATCGATACCTTGTGGGGCACGGACATGACCACTGCCTGGACCGGCGAAGGGCAAGTCGCTGTTTTCGTGGCGGTCGATCACTACAGTGCCGAGTGCGTCGGCCTTCACGCCAGTCGCCAGGCCACCCGCTTTGAGGCTCTCGAGCCGCTGCGCCAGGGCGTACGCGAGCACTTTGGCGGCTTTGCTAAAGGGATTGCTTCAGGCCTGTCGGTCCGGCACGACCATGGCAGCCAATACATGTCGCGAGCATTCCAGGACGAGTTGCGGTTTCTCGGGATTGAGAGCTCGCCCGCTTTCGTGCGCGCGCCGGAAGGGAATGGCTGTGCAGAACGGTTCATCCGCACCCTCAAGGAGAACCTGCTGTGGGTGCACCGCTTCGAGACCATCGAGGAGCTGCGCCAGGCGCTGCTGGCTTTCCAGGAGAGCTACAACTCCACCTGGCTGATTGCCCGGCATGGCTTTCAGACGCCGAAAGCCGTCCGGCAAAACCAGCTTCCATCCGCGGCCCTCGCCGCGTAGGCTTCAATCCGGTGTCTCAAAAACTGCGGGCGGTACAGGGCCCTGCTCTCGAAGAGTATTTTTCGACGGTCGAAAGCGACACGAACTGGATCATCGAGAAGTTAGTTTGTGCAGCCAGACAGCGAGTAGATCCCCAACTCGGTCCGTCAGAGTTCGAGACTTGGACCCGCTTCTTCATCTATCAACAGAAGCGCGTTCCAGACTTTTTCAAAGCGGTCAGTGACAATGAGGTTACTCCGGAGCGGATCGATGCGATCATAGGCGAATATGAGGCTGCGGTTGGGCCTGTTCCCGCGGAAATCCGGGAACAGTTTAAGAGCCCGGAATTCGTTGAACGCTTTAAGCAGAATTCGCTTGTGGCGGCTATTCGTGATCCATCCCCGATGGTCGAGCAAGCTCTGCGCCGTAAGGGTCTGGCCATCGCAGTCATAATTCGAGACACTCAATCATTCATCTTGGGAAGCAGTCCAATGGCACGGTTAGGCGTCCGGAACGGCTCGTCTCTTGATAATCCTGAGGTCGAGCTTTGGCTGCCGGTCGCCCGAGATGTGGCTGTAGCGCCATATGGCAGTCCAGGTGAGATCCGGATCGAGGGTATCGGCGGCCAACACGTTCGCAGGATCAATCAGACCATCTTTGCCCAAAGCACCATAGTAGCTTCCGGGTCCAAGCAACTAGTCGAGTCCTTGCTTGTTCCACGCTAGAGGCCCTTGATGCTCCTGCAGTTGGGAGGAGCGCTGCCAAGGGAATTGACTGGCCGACGGCCTATCGGGTCTGGGGATCGTATAGGGGCATACCTTGGCGTACAGTAGCCGCATGAAAGGCGATTGGGGATGACTATGGATGAGGCGACGCTCCGGATCCTCAAAATGGCTGAAGAGCTGGCGGGCGACGAGCAACGCGCTGTGATCTGGTTCGAGCAGCAGCCAATTCCGGGCTGGGACGGAAAGACAGCCTATGACCTCGTCCAACAGGGCAAGGCGGATAAGGTCCTGGCCTATCTGGAAGCGGTAAAATCCGGCCTCTATTCATGAACCAGGAAGGGCGATGTCGATCCGTGCCGATTGGATTCAGCTTACATACCAAAAGCGATGATATCGCCGGCGTTGCGCCTCTCCTCGACCAGCTGCTCCAGGAACATTGACCTTCCAACCGGGTTGTAATACCGTGTATTACAAATAGGAGAGGGCTGATGCCGAAACCGGAACTGTCGGATCCGATCACCCTGCGGCTCCCCCTTGAGGTTCTGCGCGAAATCGAGGGGATCGCAGAAGCTACCGACCGGACCAGGTCATGGGTCATGGTCCGCGCCCTCAAGCTGTATCTCGCTGGCGAGGGTAAGGATATTCTCGCGGCCGTAGAGGGCCGCAAGCAGATCGCCAGCGGCCAGTCTCACGATATGGAAGACGTCCTGAACGAGATCGAGACCATCGCCAACGGCAAGGCGGCTTGATGCGCGTCAGGCTGTCCGAGAACGCCCGGGCCTACCTACTTCGAGAGACCGCCTACCTAAGGAAGCTGAACCCGGCCGCGGCGCGGAACCTGTCCCGCCAGATGCGGAACGCCCAGCGCAACCTGGCGGCATTCGACGGGATGGGCTTTGAAAGCGAGGAACTGCCGATCAGGGGGATGCGCCGGCTCGTCGTCGGAGACTATCTGATGGACTATGAGGTCGTTGGCAACGAGATCCACGTCCTCGCCATTCGTCACGGGCGCCAACTACCTCCGGATGTGCCTCTGGACGACGATTACGACTACGAGGCGGACTGACCATCCTGTCCAACTGCATCGGCAACAATCTCCGGCTCAATCAAGAGCACGCTACCAAACCGACGCTCAATCTCGGCCGCCGCGAGCTCTGACGCCTCAATAGTGATGCGGTTAGGATCAGTCCCGCCTCTAATCCAGACGCCTGGCATCTCCCGAACGTAGTCCTCTGCTGTGGATGGGCTCGCCTGAGCTTCCCGTCGAGTCGCGACAACGTAGGTGGACATTGGCGATCCTCCTTATTTCCAAAAAGGAACATATATGGAACATGAAACTTGCGCACACGGTCAAGCTCAACCTGCAAAAAGGAAGCTGTTTGTTCAAAAAGAAGGATCGACCGGCCTCATGAGTAGTCGACGTCCCGACCGAAATCAGGAGGACGATCGAGTTCGAGATCCTGCAACGGGGCGGACGCCAAGAGAGCCTTCAACCCTTGCTCCGGGGAGTGGATCTCCGGCTCAATCGAGAGAACGCTACCGAAGCGGCGCTCAATCTCCGCTGCCGCAAGGTCTGTCGCCTCGATGATGACGCGATTGGGATCGCTGCCGCCCATGATCCAAACGCCCGGTACTTCTCGGACATGCTCCTCGGCTGTCGTATGACTGGGCTGGGCCTCGCTCCTCGTAGCAACAACGTACGTGGCCATCGACACCTCCACTCGGGCTTGACTATGAATAGAACGTAGGACGAACATCGCTGCGCAACAATACCGTCGCGCCTTCATGGTATGCGATCCAAGGGATAACGACGGCAGTTGAAAAGGGGCGAACATGATCCGGCTGACACTCGCTAGTTTAAGCCTTGTCGCGGGGGCCGGAGTTGCTGTGGCCCAAACATCTACCGCTACACCGACCGAGGTCTGCCGCGCTGGAATAGCCGCCGTCATGGGGCGTGATCCCTCGATCATGAAACTGCGGCCTGAGGCAGATTTCCTCTGGGTCACCTACACCCGCCCGACGGATAAGAAGGTCTGGTCCTATCGCTGCCGCGTGAGCGGAAACAGGATTGAATGGGCTGATGAAGCCGGTCAGTGGCGGGACAAGCCGAGCAGCACTCTCGTCACATTCGAGATCATTGATGGTGGCAAGGCAATCAAAATCACTGAAGATTATCGGGACGGCTCAAAGGCGGATAAAACCTACCCTCGGTCGAAACTGCGATGAATCAGGAGACGACGCGTGATCCGAGCAATCTGCTTTGACGCCTTCGGGACGCTAGTCGAGATCACCGACAAGCGGCGGCCGTTCCGTGCCTTGCTGCGGGGAGTGGGGAAGGGCATCACGGCCGAGGAGGTCCTCACTAAGCCTCTCAGCCTCCGAGAAGTGGCCGCAGGTGTCGGCCACGAGCTCGGGGAAGGCGACCTGGCGAAACTGGAAGCGGACCTGCAGGCTGAATGTGCCTCTATCCGCCTCCGGCCCGGGATTGCCGAAATATGGCAGTCTCTTCGGGAGCGAGGCCTTCGGATCGGCGTCTGCTCAAATCTGGCGTTGCCGTATGGGCCGCCGCTCCTAGCTGCCCTGCCAGACACTCCAGATGCCGTGATCCTCTCTTATGAGGTCGGGCTTGCGAAGCCGGATCTAGCCATTTTCAGGCTGGTGTGCGATCGGCTTGGTCTACAGCCGGCGGAAATCCAATTTGTGGGCGACACGCCGTCAGCCGACGTCGATGGACCACGAGCAATCGGCATGCCGGCGCTGCTGATTTCGGAGTTGGAGGCCTATTTGGATCGGCGAGTCCATATCGTCGGTGATCTGCCTGAGGATATTGTCGCGCTGATCGAGGCGGCTGTCGAGGCGGCAGAATCTGAGGTCTATGAGGATGGCGCAGCCATGAAAGCGGAACTGGCAAGAGCCTTCGCTGCCCCTGAGGCCTCTTACCAACCGCTCACGGCGGATGAAGTTATCGGGCGCAACTCCCAGCAGGCGCCATCCGATAGCCCGTCCATGCCGGCTACCTTCATTAGAGGATCCGGACTTGGGCGATTGGTCAGCCTGGAGGAGGGCAAAGCTCTGCTTGGTAAGATCACGGTCGATGACGATTCAACCGATTGGGCCGCATCCGAGCTCCTGAGCGCGACCGAGTTGGCGGAGAGGCTTCACGTCCCCCTGGCGACCCTGGATACCTGGCGCGACGCCAATAGAGCGGTCGCCTTCCGCAATGACGCTGGAGAGTACATCTACCCGGTCCGACAATTCGACGGGGCCGAGCCGGTAGAGGGGCTTGATCAAGTGGTCGGGTTCTTTTCCTCGCAAGAGGAGGCGTGGGAGTGGCTTGTCACGCCCTGTCGATACACCAATGACGAGGCTCCGATCGACCGGCTGCGCTCAAAGCACGTCAAGGAGGTCGCCAGAGCTGCGGAAGGTGAAAGTGATTTTCATTAGTTTAGGGCGCGACGGCTCGCCGGAAGAAATCCTCGACTTCACCATCAGCCTCTCCAAGGATGGAGACGTGATCTCCGTCGACCTCGATTAATCGCGAATTGCTCGTGACCTTGCCGATCAACTCCCTCGCAGAGGAGACCGGAATTACCGGATCCTGTTTGCCATGGATTGCGATGACCGGTGCCTTCACGCGAGTGATCCGCAAATCCGAGCGCATAGGGTCTCGCATCAGAAATCCTGGAAGATACCGGAACTGCCGCTTTGCGAGACTGAGCAGGGATGCATAGGGCGCTTCGAGGTATGCCCCGATAACCGGATGGGTCGCAGCCATGGCGACAGCAACCCCCGTACCCAGCGAGTGGCCGTGGACCAGAATGGCGGACTCAGGAGCAGCCTTTTGAACGAAGGATATAGCGGCTTCACCGTCCGCTAGGATCCCAATTTCGCTCGGAGAACCGGTCGAGCCTGGATATCCTCGATATGCGATGGCTAGGACGCCCCAGCCATGAGCGGCCCACGGCCCATTCGAGAACCGGTCTGCGGCCCAACCCGGAGCACTGGCGTTGCCATGAAATGACACGACCACGGGGCGGCCAGCTTGCGGTGCTTTCCACAGTCCATAGAGACGTTCACCGTCGGCGGTCTCGACCGTGACCTCCTGAACTTCTGGGGAGAGCTGCTCCATGCGCGCGACCGGCGGCAGGAGGTGTCGCGGGAAAACCAGATGGCGCTGGGTGACAAAAACAAGAAGAGCAATGGCCAGCCAGATCCCGATGACCACGGAGATGATAATTGCGAGCACTCGTTTCACGAACCTAGTTCGCCCTTCCTAATCGTTTCGTCGTACGCTTCTTCAATAATGCGCAACCATTCACGCTCGGCTTCGGCCATCGAAAGAATTTTCGACCACTCCGGATCTTTCTCCCAGCCTTTGCCCCAGTGACTATCGAGAAGCCGATCCAGGGCCTCGCAAGCACCCTTTTCACGCGCGCTCAGCTGATAAAGATCTGCATTGGCGAGCTTTAGTTTGACCGCGAGTGGATAGACAAAGGCAGCGATCACCATGTGCTGCCAGTTTTTCCAGTTCCGGCTGAAGTCAGACTTTGGGCCGCGGTGTGCTCTTGAACTTCTCGCCTCGTAAAATTCCTTCATCCATTTGCGGTGTCAGGGCCACGTCTGCTGCACCCTCGCAAAATCCGGTCGATAATCAGCTTTCACTCTCTTCGCCTGAGCTACGGTCCGGTCAGCGTAGGGGGCCCAAAGATCTGCGAGCGTCTCGGCGGTACCTTGAGCAGTCGCCTGAGCGGGCTCCAGAAGTCTCTCAAACGCCATAGCTGATAGCATGATGCAGCTTTCCCAATCGAGTTCCGGAACCTCGGCGTTTCCCAAAAGGGAGAACTCACGAGACGAGGCGATCGGATCCCATACAGGGGCCTTCGACCTGCGTGCTTTCGCAAGGGCATTAGCGAGGCGGAAATTAACGACCTCGCACCTGGTGCCCTCTACCTGAGACGGTCGCTGGAACACGACATCCTTGAACCGGACACCACCGATGCGAAGCCCACCGCCTCGCCGCGGATAGAACAATCCGATCTGATCCGACCCGGCGGTGATCCGCCGCCCTGCTTCTTAGGCAGCTTCCGCATCTGGCGTTTGTCTGCTTGTGCGTTACGGCGGCTTTGAACCAGGATGTCGAGCACGGCTCCGTGCTGGTCAACGGCTCGCCACAACCAATGCTTCTTGGCGCCGATGCTAATCGCAACCTCATCAAGGTGCCACTTGTCACCAACTGCCGGCAGACGCCGGCGGATCTGGTTGGCAAAGCATTGTCCGAACTTCAGCGCCCACTGCCTCACGGTCTCGTGGCTGACCTCGATCCCTCGGGCGGCGAGCATCTCCTCGACCATCCGGAGGCTGAGCGGGAATCGGAAATACAGCCACACCGCGTGGCTGATGACCTCGCCAGGAAAGCGGTAGCCGGCGTAAGGGGACTTGGTGGCGGACGTCATGCTGCCACCTACCCGTCGCGGCCTGCCTTGCCAAGCCCCGCCCCAAGTTGGCGGTGCCCCCGGGAAGCCTCAGGGCCCCGATCCATTCCCCCAACACTTGGGAGAACCGAAAAGAGGCTATAGGCAGAGCCGGGGAGTTTGATGGGAAGTGCGGAGTTGAATTCTTGAACCGGGAAAGAGCCATCATGGACGACTGGTATCCGGTCAGACTGGCGCCGCGTGACAAAACCCCTGTGATCCTCTGGATCGAGGACAGGCAGGCACCGCCGGCCTATCCGGTGACGGTCGGAGTCTGGGAAACCGACGACATCACCAGAAAGAGCTACTGGCGCGTCTTCGGAGAGCGCTACGGCACCCATATCTACTTCGATCGTCACATCATCGGCTGGCGACCGCTGCCGTGCGTGGATCGCGCCTGAGGAGCAGCCCCGAAGAGGGACTATCGGCATGACCGAGGAAAGTTAGAGTAGGACAGAACGGAATTCTGAGGGACCAGTCAATGTGGAGCGGCGGAAACCATTGGCTCGATTTTCTGTTTTGGGCGGCAATCCTGCTCGGGATGGTTTTCATTGCAAGGCTCCACGCACTCTCATGAAGCGCCATGCCTGACGAACAATTCCCGATCCGAGACGATAAGGTCGAGGCCGTGGCGCGCGCGATCCTGCGCGAGACCATCGAGCGCTCAAGCTGGTATCCCGAGTTACGTGGGAAGCGGCGCCTCGAGCAGATCGATCAGGACGTGGAGCGGCACTGGCATCTAATGATCGATGAGGCTCGGAAGCGGCTGTTGCAGGGCATTCGTCAGAGCCAAGGCGGTTGACCGGGCCGACAGAGCCAGATCCTAAAGCCGTGAAAGTGGGAAGGGGCGACTGATCTATGACGCAACCAGTCACAATTGCCTACCCGTGCCTGAAGTGCGGAGCAGGGCAAGCAATCCTGCCGCCCAAGATTGAAGCCGCAGGCTTAGTCCGGTGCTTCCAATGTGGTCGAGAACACGGGCGCTTGGATGAGGTCCAAAAAGAGCTCGCCAACAAGGCCCGCGAGGAGAGCTCTCATAAGTTGCAGCAGATCTACCGAAATCGCCCCACAGGCAAGAACCGCTCATCCTGAGATGGGCCGAGCTGAGGTAAGTGGTAGAAAGGCAGAGCGAATTGAGAACTGTGGAATGTCGATCTACTGGATGAAGACCGACGACGTGTACCCGGACGGCGGCTATAAGGACATGTCCTTCATGGCCTTTGATCCCGAGGTGCGTTTCCCGCGCTTCCACATAACGAAGAGCGATGAGACCATAGGCAACGTCCACCTGGTCAAAGGCGGCCTTCAGTCGGGGCAGTGGCAGTAGTCCATGACGGTAGCGTTGCCCGGTCCTCCCTATGGCAGTCCCACCAATGGCGTGGAAGCAAGCCGGGGTGCAGCCGCTCGGCGCGTCGTGGGATTTACCGGCACTATCTGTCCACCAGGCCGGAGCAGTATCCTCGCTCTCGGGCAAGTCGCCAAAGCCGCGGTGGATGAGGTAGGGCGAGGTTCTGGAGGGCAGATGCAAGAGGAATTTTCTGATCCAAGTGGGGCGCAGCCACAGGCTGAGATTGAGCGATATGACCGCAATGTCGAGCCTGGTGAACCTGCCGCGATCCGCGAGACCGAAGGCCATTCGCTCCGGTTCATCCTGACCGCGGTCGAGGTAGTCAATCCGAAGCAGGGGCGCGTTTACCTGAAAAAGGCCCCGTCTTCCGGCGGGACAACATTCTACATGAAGAGCGGCAAGAACTATGGAAGTCCGACAGGGCAATCCCGTCTGGTCATCCCGACGTCCGAGGTTCGTGCGTTTGCGGAGGAACACCCCCGCGGCCGGATGGGCTGGTCCAAGGGCTGAACTTTCGTGCCTGACGAGCTCCGGTCCCCGATCAAGCACCATTTGGTGCTGCACCGGATCGATCTGGTGCAGGGGATCCGGCACCTCGACTCCCTCATGATCGAACAGGATCTGTTCGGGACCGTGCGCCTGGTGCGCAACTCGGGCCGGATCGGAACGAACGGGCAGGAGCTGGTGGAGATCCACGAGGATGGAATCTCGGCCGGCAAGGCACTGGAGGCGCTAGCCGCCCTGAAGCGCCGGCGCGGGTATCGGGATTTATAAACCGCCTCAGTCGAGGTGCGAGACCGCGCTCCAGACGCAAAAAACCCTGCCCGCTGCGGGGCAGGGCTAAGTCTCTCCTCGCCTTCGGAGTGTCCGAAAACAAGAACCAGTAGGGCATACGGTCCCCACCCTGTCAAATCCACGAAGTGTTAACGTCTTGGTAAGCACAATCACCGTCATGGCCTCATCAAGGAGGGCCTAAACCGGAGCGGTGTTGCATCTTTGCCATAGTCTTTTTTTCCCGCCTCTCCATAACTGTCTCAAGATCTCCTCGCCTTAAGGATTCTCCTCATGAAAACCCGTCTTCTCGGCTTGCTCGCCGCCACCGCCTTCGCGACTGCTGGCATTTCCGCTGCGTCCGCTGCTGACCTGCCGATGCGTGCCGCTCCGCCGGCTCCCTACATCGCTGCCGTTCCGGTCTTCACCTGGACCGGCTTCTACGTCGGTGCCCAGGTCGGCTATGGCTGGAATGCCAACGACAACGACATCGTTCTCCCGAACGGGTTCGTGGTGCAGAGCGGCGACTTTGGTGACAGCGGCGACGGCTTCCTGGCCGGTGTCCATGCTGGGTACAACTACCAGATCGGCTCGTTCGTGGTCGGTGTTGAAGGCGATGTTGAAGGCGTGTTCGGCGACGACAACGATGACGTCGTCATCATTGGCCCCGGCGGCGGCGTGTTCACGAACTACGGCTTCGCGGGCAACGCTCTCGACTGGCAGGGCTCGATCCGCGCTCGCGCCGGTTTCGCGGTTGACCGCGCTTTGATCTACGCGACCGGTGGCTTCGCGTTCGCTGGTGTCTCGGATGGTTTCGGCATCCTTGGCAACGACGACACGCTGACCGGCTGGACGCTGGGTGCTGGTGTCGAATATGCCTTCACCAACAACCTGACCGCCCG
>NZ_JAMXFI010000135.1:9348-22160 GCF_025460875.1 Microvirga yunnanensis | reverse complement strand
GAGCGCGATCATGGACGACCTGGAGCACCACAATGCCGACCCTCGCCCCTTTGTCTGGACCGCCCCGGCCTCAGCGATCCTGGAAAAGGTCGCCCGTGCGAAACAAGCGTTAGAGTCACAACACTAGGAACCGTGGATGATGACCTCGATCGTGGCCGCGAGGGCGTCGAGGGTGAAGGGCTTGGCGATGACTTCCATACCGGGTCCCAGGAAGCCCGCCGAGAGAAGGCTGCTCTCCACGTAGCCCGTCATGAAGAGGACCCTCAGATCCGGCCGCTCCGCGCGGAAGGCATCAGCCAGCTGCCGCCCGTTCAGACCAGGCAGCCCCACATCGGTCAGAAGCAGATCGATCGGCTGTCCGGTTTGCAGAACCGCCAGTCCTTTCGGCCCGTCTTCGGCCTCCAGAACGCGATACCCCTGCTCCTTGAGCATCTCCACGATGAGCCCGCGCACGACCGTCTCGTCCTCGACCACGAGCACGGTTTCATGAGCCTTGGCGCGCGCGCCCAGCACGGCCGTGGCGGAGGGGTCCTGAGGCTCCGCGTCGCCAAGATATCGTGGCAGGAAAATCGTCACGACGGTGCCCTGGCCGATGGCCGAGGCGATCCTGACATGGCCGCCGGATTGCCTGACGAAGCCGTAGACCATCGAGAGGCCGAGGCCGGTGCCCTGCCCGATCGGTTTCGTGGTGAAAAAGGGCTCGAAGACCCGCGCGAGCACATCGTCGGACATGCCGGACCCGGTGTCGGAGACCGACAAGGCGACATAGGGGCCGGGTTTGACGTCCTGCTGGGTGGTCGCGTAGGCGTCGTCCAGTTCCACATTGTCCGTCCCGATGGCGATGGACCCTCCGTCCGGCATGGCGTCTCTGGCGTTGATGACCAGGTTGAGAAGAGCACTTTCCAGCTGGTTGGGATCGCAGAGCGTGAGCCAGAGATCTCGGCGGGCCCGCAGCTCGACGTCGATCGTCTCGCGGACCGTGCGCCGGAACAGCTCCTCCATCGAGGCCACGAGAGCGTTCGCATCGACGGGCTTCGGATCGAGGGGCTGGCGTCTGGAGAAGGCGAGAAGGCGGTGCGTGAGCGCGGCCGCCCGGTTCGCCGACGACATGGCGGCGTCGACATAGCGTTCGATATCGCCTGCCCGTCCCTGCGCGATGCGGGTTCGGATGAGATCGAGGCTGCCGATCACGCCGGTCAGAAGATTGTTGAAGTCGTGGGCGATGCCGCCGGTCAGCTGACCGACCGCCTCCATCTTCTGCGACTGCCGCAGCGCCTCCTCGGCCTGTTTCAGCGCCCGGGCGGCCTGCTCCTCGGCCGTGATGTCCCGCCCGACCGCGTGGATGAAATGCTCGTCCGACACGGCCGTCCAGGCGATCCAGCGGTAGGACCCGTCCCGGTGGCGCAGCCTGCTCTGGACGCTGCAGGTTGTCACGGTCCCGGCGAGCCGCCCGACGGCCACGTGCGCTTCGCTCCGATCCTCGGGATGGATGAAGTCGAGCAGGGATGCCTGAACGAGATCGCCGTTCCTCCAGTCGAGCATGCGGCCCCAGGCCGGATTGGCCGCGACGATCGCTCCGTTGAAGTCGGCCACGAGCATGAGGTCGGTCGACAGATGCCAGAGACGATCCCGGTCCCGCGTGCTCTCCTCGACCCGTTTCTCCAGTCTGGCGTTCAGATGAACGAGTTCCTCCGCGGCCGTCTTCTGATCATGGATGTCGGTGTTCGTGCCGATCCACCGGATGACGACCCCGTCGGTGTCCCGCACGAGAACGGCCTTCGACACGAACCAGCGGTAGGTCCCGTCGCGGGCCCGCTTCAGCCTGATCTCGCCTTCGAAGATCGTCCCGTCCTGCAGGGCCCGCCGCCAGGCCCGGGCGACGATGGGATAGTCCTCCGGATGGACGATCCGCTCCCAGGCGCCGTTCGCGAGGTCGTCGAGGGTGATCCCGAGATATTCGGGGAAGCGACCGTTCGACCACTCGACCGATCCGTCCGGTCCCGCCTCCCACACCTGATGGGGAACCGCCTCGACGAGAGCCCTGAACCGCTCCTCGCTGGCGCGCAGGGCCTCCTCCGAGGCCTTCCGTTCAGTGATGTCCCGATAGAAGCTGACGATGCCGCTGGGAACCGGGCAGACGCGCAGTTCCAGCCACCGGTCCTTGCCGAAGCCGAGATAGCGGCGTTCGAACGAGATCTGCACCTGTTCCGCGAGGCACCGACGATAGGCGATCTCCAAGGCGGAGCCTGCCGATGTGGGCCACGCCTCCCATTGGATCTTTCCGATGATCTCCTCCGCCCGGCGCCCATCGTATTTGAGCGCGGCGGGGTTCAGCTTCACGACCCGGAATTCCTCGTCGAACACGACGAATCCGTCGCCGAGCACGTCGAGAACCGCCTCCGACCGCGCGTTGCTGGCGCTGAGTTGCCGCACCTCCCGGACATGCGCGGTCACGTCGTGACCGTGCACGGCCACTCCCAGAGGCGCCCTGCCCCCGGCCCAGACGGGCTGGAAGGAGAACTCGACGAACCGCTCCTGCGCCGCGCTCCCGGCATTCGTCTGCGAGAGGACCGCCACCCGAAGAGGGTCCGGGGATGCAAGGCCGGCGCAGGCCTCGTCGAGACGCTCCTTGAAGCCGGGCCAGCGGACCAGCGGTGTTGCGTCGAGGGCGCAATCGGCAATATCGCGGCCTCCGACAAGCTGCCGGAAGGCATTGTTGGTCAGCGTGATGACATCGTCCGCGTGACTCAGGAAGCAGAAGAAGCCGGGTCCCTGCTGGAGGACGGCGAGAAGCTGCGACGTTGCGCCATCGGGCGCCGCGCAGTCCTTGGCTGCGGCATGGGCGCCGCGCACGTCACGAATGACGTCCTCCTTCGTAACGCTCACACTCTCCGGCATCCTGAGGTTTCGGACGGGGAGCGCCGATTGTCCAGCCGACACCACCCCTTCTGTTCTGATAACATAGAGCTGCCCGCCCTGGCGAGAAGGAGCAACTTAAACAATATTTCGTTTCAATTCAATTGCCCCTGAGGCAGGCGCGATCCGGAGCCAGGGCCGCTCGAACTCAGAAGCTCCGGCCGTCGACCGGGATGGGGGCGAGCCCGGACAGGTCCACGCCTTCGAGGCAGCGGACGTTGATCGCCACCGTGGCCTCTCCGGTCGGCTTCTGCCCTTCGCCGAAGGGGGCGCAGCCGCATTCCGCACAGAAGCGATGCCGGATCCTGTGGGTGTTGAAGGTGTAGGTGGACAGGCTTTCCTCTCCGCGAAGGAGCGTCATGGCCTCCCGGGGCACGAAGGTCAGGAGATAGCCTTTCCGGCTGCAATGGGAGCAATTGCACGCGAGGACCTGCTGCAGATCCGTCTCGACCACGTACGCGACCTTGCCGCAATGGCATGAACCCTCGTGCCGCGCCATCCCTGCCCCCTGCCCGCGATCGTTATCCCAAGGCTACCATCGCGGTCACGATCAGGCCAGCGCCGACCACCGCAACGAATCGATCCCCCATGGTCAGGGGTTCGGCTCTGCCCTGGGCGGCCATCTGTCCGACGACGAGATCCAGGATCAGCGAGACGGCGAAGGGCCAGGCCGCCGGAGGAACGGCGGCCTGCTGCCAAGCAGGCCGCTGCAGCATCAGGAGCCCGATGGCGATGCCGGATGCCAGCACCGCCCCGATGTAGAGAAGGCGGGAACGGGACAGAGCCATTTAGGCCTGGCTCGCCGCCTTGTTCCCTAGCGCCGCCTGCGCGGCCGCCAGGCGGGCGATCGGCACGCGATAAGGAGAGCAGGACACGTAGTCGAGCCCGACCGACTGGCAGAAGTGGATCGACGCCGGATCGCCGCCGTGCTCGCCGCAGATTCCGAGCTTGATGCCCTTGCGCGTTTCCTTGCCGCGCTCGGCCGCGAGCTTCACCAGCTCGCCCACGCCTTCCTGATCGATCGTGACGAAGGGATCGGCCGGCAGCAGGCCCTTCTGCGTATAGGGACCCAGGAACGAGGCCGCGTCGTCCCGCGAGATGCCGAGCGTCGTCTGCGTGAGATCGTTGGTGCCGAAGGAGAAGAACTCGGCCGATTCCGCGATCTCGCCGGCGCGCAGCGCCGCCCGCGGCAGCTCGATCATCGTGCCGACCTGATACGCGACCGCGACGCCGCTTTCCTTGGCCACCGCCTCCGCCATGGCGACGATGCGCTCCTTCACGAGGTCGAGCTCCGCCTTCGTCATGACGAGCGGCACCATGACCTCCGGCACGACCGGCTGGCCGGTCTGCTTGCCGGCGTCCACCGCCGCCTCGAAGATGGCGCGCGCCTGCATCTCGGCGATCTCCGGATATGCCACCGCCAGGCGGCAGCCGCGGAAGCCCAGCATCGGGTTGAACTCGTGCAGCTCGCGGGCCCGGTGCTTGAGCTTGTCCACCGAGGCGTTCATGGCCTTCGCCACCTCCTCCATCTCGGCTTCCGAATGGGGCAGGAACTCGTGCAGGGGCGGATCGAGCAGGCGGATCGTGACGGGCAGGCCGCTCATGATCGAGAACAGCTCGGCGAAGTCCTTGCGCTGCATCGGCAAGAGCTTGGCGAGCGCGGCGCGGCGGCCGGCCTCGTCGTCGGAGAGGATCATCTCGCGCACCGCCACGATGCGGTCGCCCTCGAAGAACATGTGCTCGGTGCGGCACAGCCCGATGCCCTCCGCCCCGAAGGTGCGGGCGGTCTTGGCGTCGAGCGGCGTCTCCGCATTGGCGCGCACCTTCATGGTCCGCACCGTGTCGGCCCAGCCCATCAGGGTGGCGAACTCGCCCGACAGTTCGGGCTCCAGCATCTTCACCTGGCCCACGAGCACCTGGCCGTTGGAGCCGTCGATGGTCAGCACGTCGCCCTTCTTCAGGGTCTGGCCGGCGACGGTGAGCGTCTGCGCCGCGTAGTCGACGCGGATCGAGCCGGCGCCCGACACGCAGGGCTTGCCCATGCCGCGGGCGACCACCGCGGCGTGCGAGGTCATGCCGCCGCGGGTGGTCAGGATGCCTTCCGCCGCATGCATGCCGTGGATGTCCTCGGGGCTCGTCTCGATGCGCACGAGGATGACCTTGTGGCCGGCCTTCTTGGCCGCTTCCGCATCGTCCGAGTTGAACACGATCTCGCCCGAGGCGGCGCCCGGCGAAGCCGGCAGGCCCGTGGCCAGGATCTTGCGCTCGGCCTTGGGGTCGATGGTGGGATGAAGCAGCTGGTCGAGGGCCGCCGGCTCCACGCGGGTGATCGCCTCCTCCTGCGTGATCAGGCCCTCGCTCGCGAGTTCCACCGCGATGCGCAGCGCGGCCTTCGCCGTGCGCTTGCCGTTGCGGGTCTGGAGCATCCAGAGCTTGCCGGTCTCCACCGTGAATTCCATGTCCTGCATGTCACGGTAATGCTTCTCCAGGATGCCGTAGATGCGCACCAGCTCGTGATAGGCCTCGGGCATCGCCTGCTCCATCGAGGGCTTGGTGGAGCCGGACGCGATGCGGGCCTTCTCGGTGATGTCCTGCGGGGTGCGGATGCCCGCCACAACGTCCTCGCCTTGGGCGTTGATCAGGAACTCGCCGTAGAGCTCCTTCTCGCCGGTCGAGGGATTGCGCGTGAAGGCGACGCCGGTGGCCGAGGTCTCGCCCATGTTGCCGAACACCATGGCCTGCACGTTCACCGCCGTGCCCCAGCTCGCCGGGATGGCGTGCAGCTCGCGGTACTTGATGGCGCGGCTGTTCATCCAGGAGCCGAACACGGCCCCGATGGCCCCCCAGAGCTGCTCCTGCGGGTCCTGCGGGAAGGGCCGGCCGAGCTCCTTTTCGACGAGGCTCTTGTAGCGCGGCAGGATCGCCTGCCAGTCCTGCGCGGTCATGTCCGTGTCGAGCGAGTAGCCCTTGCGGTCCTTGTATTCGTCGAGGATCTCCTCGAAATGGTGATGCTCGAGACCCAGCACCACGTTGGAATACATGGTGATGAAGCGCCGGTAGGAATCATAGGCGAAGCGCTCGTCGCCCGCGCCCCGGGCGAGCGCCCCGACGGTGACGTCGTTGAGGCCGAGATTGAGCACCGTGTCCATCATGCCGGGCATGGACGCCCGGGCCCCGGAGCGGACGGAGACCAGAAGCGGGTTCTCGGCGTCCCCGAAGGTGCGGCCCGCGAGGCGTCCGACAGAGGCCAGGGCGCTCTCGACCTGAGCCTTCAGCTCCTCCGGGTAGGCGCGGCCGTGATCGTAGTAATAGGTGCAGACCTCGGTGGTGATGGTGAAGCCCGGAGGGACCGGCAGGCCCAGATTGGACATCTCGGCCAGATTGGCCCCCTTGCCGCCGAGCAGGTTCTTCATTCCCGCCTGGCCCTCGGCCTTACCGTCCCCGAAGGTATAGACCCACTGCGTCATCGCTCGATCCCCTGGCTCTGAGTACGCCCTGCTGCCGCGCAGGTGTTGGCTTGAAACATGTGGAGCCCAAACGCAAGCTGAACAGCCACGGTTCCGGAAAATTCAGGAGGCTCGCCTTTCGGGCTGCGGCGCCTGCTCACCCTGCCCGGTCGGGGCCGGTCTCCGGCCGGGCGGTCGGGCGTGCGGCCCGATCGAACCCGGCAGACACGATGACAACAAACAAAAATGGCCGGGACAGGCCCGGCCATCGTCATCCGTCATGAACCGGAGCTCACACCCGGTAGCGTCCGTTGCGCTTGACGTAGACCGTCGTGCCGACGGGGACGCGCTCGTAGAGATCGGCCACGTCCTCGTTGAGCATGCGCACGCAGCCCGAGGAGAGCTGCTCGCCGATGCTCCAGGGCTCATTGGTCCCGTGGATCCGGAACAGGATGTCGCGGCCGTCCTGGTAGAGATAGAGCGCGCGCGCGCCGAGCGGGTTGTCGAGACCGGCTTCCACGTAGCGCGGCAGCTCCGGCTTGATGCCCACCATGGTCTTGGTGGGCGACCAAGCGGGCCAGACCCCCTTGCGGCCAACCGACGCAATCCCCTTCCAGGAGAAGCCCTGCTTGCCGACGCCCACGCCGTAGCGAATCGCCCGGCCCTCGGGCTGGACGAGATAGAGCATGCGCTCGTCGATATCGACCACGATGGAGCCCGGCTTCTCGGGGCCGCTATACGCCACCGTCTGGCGGGCGTATTTCGCATCCATCTTGCGCCGGTCGACCAGCGGGATGTTGTGCGGCTTGTCGGGCATCATGCCGACATACCAGGCGGAATCGGCCATGGTGGCGACCGGCTGCTGGGCGGTCTGGCAGGCAGCGAGGGGCGCGCCCAAAAGAGCGGCAATCAGGAGGCGTCGAATCATCTTCGGTCTTCTGAATTGGATCGGTTGCCGCCTACCTAGAGCCTAGGCGGCCCCTTGGCTGTGCCCCTCGGGCCACACCTTAACATGAATTAACCCGGGAGGAATCCCCCATGCGCCTGGCGCAGCCCTCCCTCCGTGGGATGGGACCCGGCGCAGAACCGGATCCCTGTCGGCCGGTGAGGCCAGCGCATCGTGCGGACGAAAGCGGTCCACCCTGAACGATGCGCCGCTTCAAGGTGGGAGCATCGGACAATCGGGATGACCGGCCGACCATGACACGGGAGGTTTCGATCGTGGCGGGAGGGTGCCACCTTCTCCACGTCATCACCGGGCTCGTCCCGGTGATCCCGATACGAGAGGCGCCGCGCTTCAGACAATCGGGATGGCCGGCGAGAGGTGGGTCATGACTGGCCGGCCATGACGTGGGGAGGGTATTGTCGCCGGCCCTGACCACCTTCTCCCCGTCATCACCGGGCTCGTCCCGGTGATCCCGATTGTTGGGAACGCCGCACCTCACCGCATCGGGATGGCCGGGACAAGCCCAGCCATGACGTGGGGAGGGTGTCATCTTCAACGAATGAGCGTCGGGCCCAAACCTGGGCCCACGTCTCACGTCCGATGCTCTAGCCTTCGATGCGGGAGAAGTCCGCCACCGTGCGGGTCGCTTCGCGGATGTCGTTGAGGAGCCGCAGGCGGTTGGCCCGCAGACCCGGATCCTCCGCATTCACCGTCACCTTGTCGAAGAAGGCGTCCACGGGCTGGCGAAGGCGCGACAGGGCTCGCATCGCCCCCTCGAAATCCTCCGCTTCCACGGCCGACGCCGCCTCGCGCTTGGCCCCGTCGAGCACCACGGCGAGCGCCTTCTCCTCGATCTGACCCTGGTCGTTGACGATCTGGAGATCGGGCGCCTCGCCGTAGGAGCGCCCGTCCTTCTTCTCCTCGATACGCAGGATGTTGGCCGCGCGGCGATAGCCGGCGAGAAGGTTCCGGCCGTCCTCGGTGTCGAGGAAGCGGCCCAGCGCCTCGACCCGGCGGACGATCATCAGCAGGTCGTCCTGGCCCTCGAGGGAGAACACGGCGTCGATGAGATCATGACGCGCGCCCTGGTCGCGGAGATAGACCTTCAGGCGGTCGGCGAAGAAAGCGAGGAGGTCGAGCGCACGGGCATGCATGAGACGCGCGAGCGTCTCACCTTCCACGATCTGCCGCTGCCGGAAGATCGCCGCCAGTTCCGCGACGGAGGGATGCTCGACGACAGGAGCAAACGGGCTCTGCTCGATGGCTTCGACAAGCTCTTTCGCTTTCAGGAAATCCGCGAAGAGAGCCGCATTGGCCGTTCTGGCGAAGGGCTTGGCGAGCAGACTGGTCAGAGAGAGCTTGAGATTGCTCTCCAGCACCAGCCGGATCACGCCCAAAGCCGCGCGACGCAGGGCATAAGGATCCTTCGATCCCGTCGGCTTCTCGTCGATGGCCCAGAAGCCCACCAGGGTGTCGAGCTTGTCGGCGAGCGCGACGGCCACCGAGACCGGATCGGTCGGCACGCGGTCGGACGGCCCGAGGGGCTTGTAATGCTCCTCGACGGCGGCCGCCACGGAGTCGTGCTCGCCCTGGAGCGTCGCGTAGTAGCGGCCCATGAGGCCCTGCAGCTCGGGGAATTCGCCCACCATCTCGGTGACGAGATCGGCCTTGGCGAGGCGCGCCCCGCGCTCCGCCAGTTCGGGATCGGCGCCGACCATGGGGGCCAGTTCCCTGGCGAGCGCCGCGATGCGCTCGACGCGCTCATATTGCGTGCCGAGCTTCTCGTGGAACACGATGCTCTTCAGCTTCTCGAGCCGGTCCTCCAGCTTCACCTTCTGGTCCGTCTCCCAGAAGAACTTGGCGTCGGAGAGGCGCGCGCGCACCACGCGCTCGTTGCCGCCCACGATGGTCTTGCCGCCGTCGGCCGCGATGAGGTTCGAGGTGAGCAGAAACTTGTTGGCGAGCCTGCCGGTGCCGGGATCGCGCAGCACGAAGCATTTCTGGTTCGCCCGGATGGTGGTGCGGATCACCTCCGGGGGAATGTCCAGGAAGGCTTCGTCGAAGGAGCCCATGAGCACCACGGGCCATTCCACCAGCCCCGCGACCTCTTCCAGCAGGCCTTCGTCCTCGACGAGTTCGAGCCCCTGCGCGAAGGCGATGTCCTTCGCGTCGTGCAGGATCATGTCCTTGCGGCGGTCCGCGTCGATCACGACCCTGGCGCGCTCCAGCGCCGGCGCGTAATCGTCGAAGCGCTTCACCCGGATCTCGCCGGGCGCCAGGAAGCGGTGGCCCTTCGTGACGTCGCCCGAAACGATGCCGTCGACCTCGAAGCGCACCACCTCCGGATCCTCGGTCTCGGGCCCGAAGGTGCAGATGATCGAATGGAGCGGACGCACCCAGCGCAGCGAACCGGGCTCCCGCGAGGCCGTGCCCCAGCGCATGGATTTCGGCCACGGGAAGGTCTTCACGATGCCGGGCAGGATCTCGGCCAGCACGTCGGGCGTCGAGCGGCCCGGCCTCTCGATAACCGCAACGTAGAACTCGCCCTTCTTCGGATCGCTCTCGATCTTCGCCTGCTCGATGGAGGACAGGCCCGCACCCTTCAAGAAGCCCTGAATCGCCGCGTCGGGCGAGCCGACGCGCGGGCCTTTGCGCTCCTCGCGCACGTCCTGCCCCTTCACGGGCAGGCCCGCCACCTGGAGGGCCAGCCGGCGTGGCGTGGCGAAGGCCTTCGCGCCCTCGTAGAGGAAGCCGCGCTCCACGAGCGCGTCGGTCACGAGCTTCTTCAGATCCTCCGCCGCGCGGCGCTGCATGCGGGCGGGAATTTCTTCGGAGAACAGTTCGAGGAGGAGATCGGGCATGATTGGTTCGCCGCTCTATTCCCCTCCCCCTTGTGGGGAGGGGTTAGGGGTGGGGGTGTCGGCGCCAGCGCCGTTCGAAGATGCGGTGTAGAGAGCCGCATAGATCGTGTCGAGCACGACATCGATCTGGTTCATCACGTCATGGTTCCAAAATCGAAGAACCCGGTAGCCTTGCATCTTCAGCCACGCGCTGCGCGCCGCATCGGATCGCAGACCGCTCTCTGAACCGTGCTGGCTTCCATCGACTTCCAGGATCAACCTGGCGCTATGGCAGACGAAGTCCGCCACATAGGGGCCGATCGGAGCCTGCTTGCGGAAATGAGTACTGGCAAGCGGAACACGCTTCAGGTGCCACCAGAGACGCCTCTCGGCATCCGTCAATCGTCTGCGGAGCGTTCTGGAGCGTCGTGTTCCTGCTTTTGTCGTTCGGGACATGGGCGCTTGGAGCTTGGTCTTGCGGAGCCGGCACCCCCACCCTAACCCTCCCCTCAAGGGGGAGGGAATACGGTGGTGTTTCACGCCGCCAAGCCCCCGCCCTCGGTCTTCAGCCATGCGGCGCCGCAGGCCTTCGCCAGCTCGCGGACGCGCAGGATGTAGCTCTGGCGCTCGGTCACGGAGATCACTCCGCGGGCGTCGAGCAGGTTGAACACGTGGCTTGCCTTGATGCACTGGTCGTAGGCCGGCAACGCCATCAGATGGCGGTTGTCGTTGGAGCCGGGCTTCGGCTCGCCGGCTTCCAGGTACTGGCGGCAGGCAGCCTCCGCGTCGCGGAAGTGCCGGAACAGCATCTCCGTGTCGGCATATTCGAAGTTGTGGCGCGAATATTCCTGCTCGGCCTGGAGAAACACGTCTCCGTAGGTGACCTTCCGGTCGCCGTCGAGCCCGTTGAAGTTGAGGTCGTAGATCGATTCCACGCCCTGCAGGTACATGGCGAGGCGCTCGAGGCCATAGGTCAGCTCGCCCGCCACCGGCGAGCACTCGAAGCCGGCCACCTGCTGGAAATAGGTGAACTGAGACACCTCCATGCCGTCGCACCAGCATTCCCAGCCGAGGCCCCATGCGCCCAGGGTCGGGCTTTCCCAGTCGTCCTCGACGAACCGGATGTCGTGAACCGAGGTGTCGATGCCGATGGCCTTGAGCGAGCCGAGATAGAGCTCCTGGAGGTTCGGCGGGTTCGGCTTCAGGATCACCTGGAACTGGTAATAGTGCTGGAGCCGGTTCGGGTTCTCGCCGTAGCGCCCGTCCTTCGGGCGCCGGGAGGGCTGCACATAGGCGGCCCGCCAGGGCTTGGGGCCCAGGGCGCGCAGGGTTGTGGCCGGGTGGAAGGTTCCTGCGCCGACTTCCATGTCATAGGGCTGGAGGATGACGCAGCCCTGCTCCGCCCAGTAGCGCTGGAGCGTGAGGATCAGGCCCTGGAAAGAGCGCGCAGGGTTCATGTGCGCGGGTTCGCTCGTCATGTCGGCGTCCGGTCTGGCTTTGAAGAATGTCAGGCGAACCCTTGGGATGGCGGGCCGCCCAAGTCAAGCGCCGGGGTGTCCCGGCGGGCATTCCGGACACCTTCGCGCGACGGGATGGGGTCTTTCGCTCCTTGCGGTGTCGAGGCCCTACAGCCCCAATCGCGCCCAGGCGGCCCGCTCCTCGAGCGCTCCGACGATCTCGCCGGGGTCGATCAGACTGCTCTGCCCGAGGGAGCGCCGGCCGAGCAGGCGGCCCAGCAGCGGCGGGCGGGCCGGCTCAATCATGCGGAACTGCACCTTGTCGCCGAAGCGCTGGCGCAGGATGGTGCGGATGTCGCCCAAGCCGTCGACGAGCCCGAGATCGAGCGCCTCCGCTCCGACCCAGAAGGCCCCGGAGAACAGATCGTCGTAGGAATCGTTGAGCTTCTCGCCCCGGCGGTCCCGGACGAGGCCCACGAACACGTCGTGGATCTGGCGCTGGAGCCCCTTCAGCCGCACCACGTCGTCGGGGTTCTCGGGCCTGAAGGGATCCAGCATCGCCTTGCTCTTGCCGGCCGTGTGCACCCGCCGCTCGATGCCGATGCGCTCGATCAGCTCGTGGAACCCGAAGCTCGCGGACACGACCCCGATGGACCCGACGATAGAGGCCGGATCGGCGTAGATTTCGTCGGCCGCGCAGGCGATCATGTAGCCGCCGGACGCCGCCGCATCCTCCACGAAGGCGATGACGGGAAGCTTCTTCTCCTCGGCGAAAGCCCGAATCCGCTTGAAGATCAGGTGCGACTGGGCGGCCGAGCCGCCCGGCGAGTTGATGACCAGCGCCACCGCCTGTGCGCCCGGCACCGAGAAGGCGCGCTCCAGCAAGGGCGCGACGCTCTGCATGGCCAATCCGGGGCGCAGCGGGATCACGGCCCCGATGGGCCCCGACAGGCGCACCACTGGCACGACGGGGTTGGGATAGGCGCGGTACTTGGCCGGGAGAAGGAATTGAAGACGAGCCGGGAGCATGGAGGAGAACGATGTTTGAGCCATGACTGTTATCTAGCGCATCGTGCGGAAAAGTGGATCCGGTTTTCGCTGGCGCGGCCCGCTGGGTCCGCGCCGAACGATGCGCCAGCCAAGAGTGGAGCATCGGAATCGATCCCCAAAAAGTGAACAAGAGTGGTGGAGGGGACCAGAGAAGGAG
>NZ_JAMXFI010000135.1:0-9338 GCF_025460875.1 Microvirga yunnanensis | reverse complement strand
CCCCGTTTGCGCCCGCCACGCCGGGCGCATCGGCTCCGAACCCAAACGTGGACCCACTTTTGGGATCGGATCCGATGCTCTAGAGTGCACGGCCCGGCTTCCCAAGATGAACATACCGTTAGGGAAATTGTCGGGCTGCGTTCAGTTAAGACCGTTTAAATCTTGATCATGGACAACAGCCCGGTCGTGACACCGTTTCACTCCGGTGTCCGAGCGGAGTTGAGGAGAGAATGAATGCGTAAGCTGATGTTCGGCCTTCTTGGTTTTGCGGCCTTGGGCTTCGGGGCCGTGTCGGTTCAGCCGGCCGAGGCGCAGCCCTATTACGGGGGCTACGGCTATCGAGGGCCCGCCGTGACGGTGCAGTACGGCCGTCCCTATTATGGCCGGCCCTATTATGGGCGCCCCTATTACGGGCGTCCCTACGGCGCTTACCGTCCCGCCCGCGTGGCCCGCCGGTGCTGGGTCGAGCCGCGCCGGGTCTGGAACGGCTACCGCTGGGTGCGCCGTCCGATCGAGGTCTGCCGCACGGTCCGGGGACCGGGCTATCGCTGGTGATCGGGAAGGGCGCCGAGAGGCGCCCTTTCTCATGGAAGGATCGCGTCACCCCGATGCAGGGCCTCGGCCTGCGGGGTGAAGCGGCCATCGGGACCGTTCAGGATCACGGGCGGCAGGACGCACACGGGGGCGCGGCTGCCCTTGATCCCGGACAGGAGCAGGCGAATCGCCGGCCGCTCGGCGCTGGGATGAACGAAACGGAGCTCCAGCCTCCCGAGCCGATTCTCCAGCATCCTCAGACAATCCGCCAGGCGATCGGCCCGGTGGATCATCACGAACCGTCCCTTTGGCCTGAGCAGGCCGATACTGGCCTTGAGCCAGGCGTCCAGCCCCCCGGTCGGAAGGGCATGAGCCGCCGCCCGGCCCCGGTCGGGCGAGATCCGGGCCTCGCCCTCCTCCAGGAACGGCGGGTTGGTGAGGACGAGATCGGCGCTTTCGGGCATGAGACCCGCCGCTTGGCGCGAGGTGCGGTCCAACAGGTCCGCCACGGCCACCTCCCCCTGGATGCCGTTTGTCCGGCAGTTGGCCCGACACAATTCGGCGAGGTGAGGATCGCGCTCCACGAAGACGACGCGCGCAGCTTCCCGCCGGGCCGCCACCATGAGGCCGACCGCTCCGGTCGCCGCGCCCACGTCCATCACGACATCGCCGGATTTCAGGGGAGCCGAGGCCGCGAGCAGCACCGCATCGGTGCCGGCCCGGTGCCCCTTGTGCGGCTGAAGGAGGCGGACCCGCCCGTCCAGGAGAAGATCTTCCGTGACATCACTCATGCCGCAGCTCGCCCTCGAGCCCGGCTTCGGCCACCAGGCGGCGGGCCTGGGCCAGATGATCGGCGGGCACGAGAATCCGGCGCGGGAAGGCGCCGGTCATGCCCTCCAGGGCGCTCATGTGCATGTCTGCCACGAAAACGGGGATCTTGGCGTTCTCCAGGAGGGATTGTAGGAAGCCGACCAGAACGAGATCGCTGGTGCGGACGATTTCGACCATCGGCTTGAGACCCTTCCCCTGCGGTAAGCGTTTGCATTGCAGCATGGAAAGTGCCATGCCACGGTGACTGATATTCCTACCGGCCGAGCCGGCCGGCAACCCGGGTAGTGAGACGTGGGCGTCGTCGTTCCGTTCGAAGACAAGCATCCCGAGAAGAATGCGAGCATCGAGAAGCTCGTGTCCCTTGTGGCCTCCGACATGGAACGGGTCAATGCGATGATCCTGTCGCGGACGGGATCCGAGGTCACGATGATCCCGGAGGTGGCGAACCACCTGATCTCTTCCGGGGGCAAGCGCCTGCGCCCCATGCTGACGCTCGCGACCGCCAGGCTGTCCGGCTATCAGGGCGACGGGCACGTGAAGCTCGCGGCCTCCGTCGAGTTCATGCACACCGCCACCCTTCTCCACGACGACGTGGTCGACGAGAGCGACATGCGACGCGGCAAGATCGCGGCCCGAATCAAGTGGGGCAACGAGGCCAGCGTGCTCGTCGGCGACTTCCTGCTCGGCCAGGCCTTCCGCATGATGGTGGAGGTGGGATCCCTGCGCGCCCTCGACATCCTGTCGGCCGCCGCGACCGTGATCGCCGAAGGCGAGGTCATGCAGCTCGCCGCCGCCAAGAACACGGAAACCACCGAGGACGAATATCTCGCCGTGATTCGGGGCAAGACGGCCGAACTCTTCGCCGCCGCCTGCGAGGTCGGGCCGGTCATCGCCGGGCGCCAGAAGGCCGAGCAGGCCGCGTGCCGCTCCTACGGGATGAATCTCGGCATCGCCTTCCAGCTCGTGGACGATGCCCTGGACTATGGCGGCAAGGCCGCGACCCTCGGCAAGAACGTGGGCGACGATTTCCGCGAGGGCAAGATCACCCTGCCGGTGGTCCTGTCCTTCCGGCGCGGGACGGACGAGGAGCGCGCCTTCTGGAAGCGCGTGCTCGAACGGGGTGAGATCGAGGACGCGGATCTCGAGCAGGCCATCGCCATCATGCGCCGGCACCGCGCCCTCGAGGACACGGTCGAGCGGGCCCGCCATTACGGCGCCATGGCCCGCGACGCCCTCGCGCTCTTCCCGTCGGGCCCGATGAAGCAGGCCCTGCTCGACGCGGTCGATTTCTGCATCGCCCGGGCCTATTGAGCGGACGTCCCGCCGTCAGACGAAGAGGAAATCCTTGTAGGAGATGTCGCCTCCGACCTTCTTGTCGTAGGTGATGGTGGCGATCTCCAGGGCCTTCTGCTTCGTGCCCGCGCCGTCCGCATCGAAAAGCAGCTTGTAGGTCTTCGCATTGACCTTCCTGGCGATGAAGAAGTCGTCCCGATCCTTGGCCTGATCGAACGCGAACCAGCCTTTTCTGATCGTGATCGCATGATCGAGCGAGGCGTTCTTGCCCGCCAGGTAGCGGGCGATCGTCCCGTTGCTGAAGGCCGAATCCTCGAAGTAGAACGAATCATACTTGAACTGCACGTCCTTCACCGTGTCGACGTGGCTTCTGTAGGTGCTTGCCGTCACCTTGACGTCGAACAGGAACGCGTCCTTGTTCGGGTCCGCCCGGCTCCAGGCGCCGCCGGTGAGCGTGTCCCTGCCGGCCCCGCCCGACAGGATGTCGCCGCCGTCGCCGCCGGTGAGCAGGTCGGCGCCCGCACCGCCGAACAAGCGGTCGTGACCTGCTCCGCCGCCGAGCGTGTCGTCGCCGCCGCCGCCGTAGAACACGTCATCGGCCGCGCTGCCTGCGGTCTTCTCCGGATCTTCGTTGGTGACATGCACCACGAGGTCCTTGGAAAAGGTTGCCCCGTGCTTGTCCGTCACCCGCACGGTGACCCTGTGCGAGGAGGCCTGCTCGTGATCGAGCCTGATGCCGTCGGCCACCAGCAGCCTGTTGCCGTCGATCGTGAACCGCCCGTCCGGGTTCACGATGGCATAGCTCATCGCTTCGTCCTCATCGATGTCCGCGGCCGACAACGTCCCGATGAGCGTTCCGGCCTCGGCGAGTTCGGCCACCGCCGGATTGTCCAGAACGATGTCGCTCGGAGCATTGTCGCCGTCGTCGCTGAGGATCGTGCCGGTCGCATTCCCGCTCCCGATGGAGCTGCCCTCGCCCGCCCCGTAGAGTTCGACCGTGAAGGTCTCGTCCGCCTCGAAGAGAAGGTCGCCCCGAACTTTTACGGTGATCGTCTGCTCGGTCACGCCCGTGGCCATGGAAACCTCGCCGGTCATGACGGCAAAGTCGTTGGCCCGAATGGCGCCGGCGGGAAGCTGAACCCGCCATTTGACGCTGGTGTCGCCCACGTCGCTGGAGCGGGTGATCTTGAAGGTGAAGTCGGTCGTCGCTCCCGCACCGCCCTCGGGCTTGCCGGCCTGAACGGCCGCGATGGAAAAGATACTCTCCGGAGGCGTTCCGCCGGCGGTCGCGAGATCCACTGTCTGGTCGGAAAAGCTCGCCTTCTCCACGCCGCGGAGCTCGTCGGTGCCGTCCCCGTTCTGGCGGGCGTCCTTGACGATGTATCGGCCGTTGCCGAGCGCGTAGATCGTGTAGTTGGCGCGGGCGCCGGAGAAGACCGCCGTGTCCTCATCGGCTACGCCGTCGAGAGCATCGTCCCCCGGGCCGCCATTGAGCCGATCGTTTCCGGCGCCGCCCCAGAGGATGTCGTTGCCGCCGGCGCCGTTCAGGGTGTCGTTGTGATAGCCGCCGTCGAGCCTGTCGGCGACGTTCGTTCCGTTCCGGGCGAGACCCGTCGTATGAGCCGGTCCCGAGTAATGGGTGGTGACCGTGGCGTTCGCGGGCTTCCATTGCGTGGTGTAGTCCGTCCAGGGGACATTCCGCTCCACCATCGGGTTTTCGAAGGAGTAATAGCTCCAGAGGAAGGATCCGGCGAGCCATCGGCCGCCGTAGTTTTCCATCACCTTGAAGAGAGCCTCGTAGCAGTCGACCTGCTCCTGAGGATCATAGGTCCCGCTGCCGCCGAACACGCCCGGATCCTTGTTGGCCCCGTCCATGCTCTTGTAGCCGACCTCGGTGAAGATCACCTGCTTGCCGTATTGCTCAGAGAGCGCCTTGTAGGTGTCGACGACGGACTTGCCCCCATGCAGGGTGTCCCGGATCCAGGGGTTGAAATGCGGCTTCACCCAGGCATCCACGATCTGATCGACCGTCGGATCGTTCACCGTCGAGGACGGGATGTAGGCGTCGACCCCGACGAAGTCGACCTTGTCCCAGAACCCGACCTTCTGCACCGTGTCGTAGGTGGCCGCATAGGTGACCTTGCCGGAATAGACGGCCCGCACTGCATCGATGATCTCGCCCCATTTCTGCGTGTAGGTCTTGCCGTCGCTGCAGGTCTTGGTCGGATCGATCATGCTGTTCATTTCGGTGCCGACGCAGATCATCTCCGCGCCGGCCGCCTGAGCCACCTTGGCGTATTCGACCATCATGGCCTTGTAGCTGGCGAACCAGGCCTTGGGGTCGGTGGGGGCGAGCTCGGCGCGCCAGACACGGTTGTTCGTTTCCAGATGCGGCTTGAGCACGACCTTGAGGCCACGGTCCTTGGCCGCCAGAATGGACTGCTTCACCTGCTCGATCGTGTCGCTCTCGTTGTCCCATGGATTGTTGGGATCGCCGAGATGCAACTCCACCTCGTTGCTGAACTTGCTGACCTGGAAGAAGTTGGGAATGATCGTGACGGTGTTGGCGCCCGTCGCCACGATCTGGCTCATGGCCTTCAGCCCCGTCTCTGCGAGGATCTGTCCGCCCCAATAGGACGGCTGGGTGATGCCTTCCCACTCGAAGATCTGGCCGGGGCTGCTCATGCTTCTGGGCTCCTGCTCTTGGAGGCTGGCGGTTGTCGCGACGCTAGCCATCGAATCGTTAGTAACAGTATAACAAAATGAAGATGACCCGTCTTTCAGCCGGATGGTCGAGCGCGCCTATGCCGCAGCCATGAAGGCTCGGCCGAGCGGCCTAGGCTTTAGGCGCATATCGGGGCTGTTCTTTTTACAGAACAGATCGGTTGACTTAAAAACCAGCCCGGCTACAAAGATCCCTGTCCCGCGGCGGCTCTGGCCACGGCGGGGCCGCGGTGATTTGAGACGAGCAGCTTGCCCCGCGTCATCAAAGGCTAAAGCGCCACGAGCGGCCTCCGCCTCGTGGTTCACGAGGATCGATCGGTCATGACGCGCTGGACCTCCATAACGGCATCCCTGCCCCTTCCTCGGCCCCTCCAGGCCGAGCGGTGTTGTCGCTGCACGGCCTGATCTTTCCCAAAAAGCCCCGAACCACACGTCCGGCTTCGAGTTGAAGCCCGGACGCACTTTGCCCGAAAGGTAGACCCCATGTCCGTTTTCACCCGCCGCGCTCTCCTGTCCGCGACCGTCGCGCTCGGTGCCGCCCTGGCCGCCGCGCTTCCGGCCGCCGCCCAGCAGAAGAGCATCAAGGTCGGCGTCATGTCCGGGGCCGAGGAAGAGGTCGCGCAGGTCGTCAAGAAGGTCGCGGCCACCAAGGGCCTGAATGTCGAGCTCGTACCGTTCTCCGACTACGCTCTGGTGAACGAGGCTTTGGAGCGCAAGGACCTCGACGCCAACGCCTTCCAGCACAAGCCCTATCTCGATGCGCAGATCGCCGCCCGGGGCTACAAGATCGTTCCCGTCGGCTTCACCTTCGTCCAGCCCATCGGCCTCTACTCCACCAAGGCGAAGGCCGTCGCCGATCTGCCGAAGGGCGCCAAGATCGGCATCCCGAACGATCCGAGCAACGGCGGCCGGGCGCTCAACCTGCTGGCCGCGGAAGGCGTGATCAAGATCAAGGAGGGCCAGGGCCTGTCGCCGAGCCTTCTCGACATCGCCGAGAACCCGAAGGGCATCAAGTTCTCAGAGCTCGATGCCGCGCAGCTGCCCCGCGCCCTGCCCGATTTGGACGCCGCGGTGATCAACACCGATCACGCGCTCAATGCGGGCCTCGACATCCGCAAGGACACGATCGCGGTCGAGAAGCGCGAGGGCAACCCCTACGCCAACTTCGTCGCGGCCCGTCAGGGCGACGAGAACCGCCCCGAGATCAAGACCTTCGTGGAATCCTACCAGTCCCCCGAGGTCGCCAAGTTCCTGGAAGAGCGCTTCAAGGGCGCCATCATCCCGGCCTGGTGAGAACCGCGCAAAGCCTGAGCACCTTCGTCCCGTCATGGCCGGCCGGTCATCACCCGACTCTCGCCGGCCATCCTGCGGTCTCACTGCCACCCTCCACACGTCATGGCCGGCCTTGTGCCGGCCATCTCGATCTTTTGGGGCGCGGCGCTCTTCGTCATCGGGATTACCGGGACGAGCCCGGTGATGACGTGGAGGGTGGGACGAGCCCGGTGATGACGTGAGGCCGTCGATTACCGCAGGCTCGTCGCCTTGACCCACCAGTCCGGCCGCGCGTGCTTGACGGTCCTCGCGGCTTCCGCGGCCGTCCCCCACCCGTCGTAGAGGCCGAACACGGTCGCGCCCGATCCGGACATGCGGGCCAGGCGGCAGCCCGTCGTGCGCCCGAGCAGGCCGAGCGCCTCGCCGATCAGCGGCTGAAGCCGCAGCGCCGGCGGCTCGAGATCGTTGCGGGCCGCGCGCAACGCATCGATGAGGCCCCTCGGCTCGATGGCCGGGTGGACCTCCCCGGCCAGGCGCTGGCCGGGCTGCAGCCCGAGCGCCTGGAACACCGCCGGGGTCTCCACCGGCACGCGCGGGTTGACCAGAACGGCGAAGAGGCGCGGCAGGGTGAGCGCGGCCCCGAGCTCCGCGCCCGTGCCCCGCATCATGCGCGCCCTCGGCTCCAGGCAGACCGGCACGTCCGCCCCCGTCAGCCGGGCCGCCTCCCGGACGGCCGGATGCGACAGCGGCAGGCCGTTGAGACGGGCCAGGAGCCGCAGGGCCGCGGCCGCATCCGAGGATCCGCCGCCGATCCCGGCCGCGACCGGCAGGCGCTTGGTGAGATGGAAGGTGCCGAGCCGCAGACCCTCCAGGCGCTCGGCCAGAAGACGCGCCGCTTTCAGGACGAGATTGTCGGCACCGCTGCCGGCGAGGGCGGCCGTCGGACCGTCCACCGCGAGCGCCAACACGGCTCCGGGCGCGAGGCGCAGGTCGTCGCCTGTGCCGGCGAAGGCCACGAGGCTCTCCAGCGCGTGATAGCCGTCGGCCCGGCGTCCGAGCACGTGCAGCGTCAGGTTGATCTTGGCGGGGGCGCGGGTGGCGAGCGGCTGAGGCATGGCGCTTCCATGCCCGAGAGCGAACACGATGGGAAGGGCTCGCGTGTCGCGAACACCGGCCTTCCCGTTCCCTGTCAGGGCCGGGCTCGTCCCGGCCATCCCGATCCGAAAAGCGCGGCGCCCTCCGCGGTCGGGATCACCGGCACGAGGCCGGGGACGACCAAGGAGAGCGATGGTTCGACAGGCCTTACCCGCCGTTGTGCTTCGGCACTTCCGGCGCGGGCGGCGGCGCGTTCTCGGCGGCGGCGGGCTTCGGATCCTCCTCGAGACCGCTGTCGATCTTCTTGAGGATCTTCACGAGCTCCTCATGCTCCGGATCCGAGTTCTTGGCGTGGTCCCACTGGAACTTCGCCTCGAGCTTGCGGCCGGTTTTCCAATAGGCATCGCCCAGGTGGTCGTTGATGGTCGGATCGCCCGGCTTCAGCTCCACGGCCTTCTCGAGCTCGCGCACGGCGTCGTCGTAGCGGCCCATGCGGTAATAGGCCCAGCCGAGCGAGTCGATGATCATTCCGTCGCGCGGGGCGAGCTCGACGGCCTTGGTGAGCATCTTGAACGCCTCGTCGATGTTCATGTTCTGGTCGACCCAGGAATAGGCGAGGTAGTTCATCACCTGCGCCCGGCCGGCCGGAAGCCCTTCGGGGACGAGCTCCAGGGCCTTCTTCAGGTCGGCCTCGGCCTTGTCCCACTGCTTCGCGCGCTCATAGGACGTGCCGCGGTAGAAGTAGAGGATCCAGTGGCCGCGCTCCGGCTGGCCGATCAGCTTGATCGCCTTGTCGTAGGTCTCGGCCGCCTCGGCGAACTTCTTGCGCGAGCGCTGCACGTTGCCGAGCGCCATGACGACCTCCACGTCGTCCGGCCGCTCCTTCATGAGCTTCTCGAGATGCGCAATGGCGTCGTCGCCCCGTCCCATCAGCTCGAAATTGTGCCCGATGGAGATGTCGGCGCTCGGCCGCACGGGAGAATCCTTGGGGATGCGATCGAAGATCGCGTTCGCCTTGTCGTACTGCTTCAGGCGCTCGTAGACGTCGCCCAGGGTGACGAGGGCGAGCGGATGATCGCCCTTCAGGTCGAGGCCGAGGCGCAGATAGATGATCGCCGTGAGCTCGTCGCCCTGGGTGTTGCCGACGACGCCGAGCCCGTAGAGCAGCTCGGCCGCGCCGTCCTGGGCGGTGTTGACCAGCGGCAGGAGCGGCTTGTCCTCCTCGAGCGCCTTCATGGCGGCGCGGACGATCGGGTGGCGCGGCGCCGCCTCGTCGAAGGCCTTGTAGATCTTCAGGGCCTCGTCCTTGCGGCCGCGCTTGGCCAGGAAGCGCCCATAGGCGTCGACCACCTGCAGGGTGTTGCGCTCGCCCTCGTAGGCGGCCTTGAAGCGTTTCTCGGCCTCGACGGGGTTGCCCACCACGTCGGCGATGAGGGCGGCGTGATATTCCCTGAACTGGTCGAAGGCCCGCTCGTTCTTGAGCTTGTCCACGGTGGCGAGCGCCTGCTTGCCGTCCTTGGCGCCGGCATAGGTCCAGGCGGTCAGAAGCGTGGCCGTCAGGTCGGCCTGGCGCCCGCGGGCGCCCGTCG
>NZ_JAMXFI010000134.1:0-22288 GCF_025460875.1 Microvirga yunnanensis | reverse complement strand
CGGGCGCGGCGGCGCGGTTCGATGCGGCTGAAGCGGGGAGCAATCCGGGTGCAGAGTTCGTCCAACTGATCGGCCCAGCGGTGGGCCTCGCTTGCGTGCGTCATGGCGCGACACCTCCGTGTCTAAGACAACGCACAAACCCGGCTGTAGTACTAGAGCATCGGGCGCAAAAGTGGAAGGCACTTTTGAGCTTCATCCGATGGTGAGGGCATCGTCCGGCTCGGGAAACCGGATCCACTTTCCCGCACGATGCCCTAGAACCTCTTACGTTCACAATTCTTCGAAGGCCCACGGAGGTCCCATGCTCAGCCGCCGACATCTTCTGACAGGGGCGACCCTGCTGGCCGCCAGCGCTGCCATTCCCCGCGCCTGGGCGCAAGCCCCGTCCGGGCCCTTCAAGCTCGATCCCTTGCCCTATGCGCCCTCCAAGAACGAGCCGCATATCGACGCCCAGACCATGGAAATCCACCATGACAGGCACCATGCGGCCTATGTCAACAATCTCAACGCGGCGCTCAGCCAGAACGCCGAGGCGGCCAGGATGCCGCTCCAGGACATGCTGGCGAACCTGAGCAAAGTCCCGGAATCGATCCGCACGGCCGTACGCAACAACGGCGGAGGCCACGCCAACCACACCATGTTCTGGCAGATCATGGGCGGGCAGGGCGGCGAGCCCTCGGGCGACCTGAAGGCGGCCATCGACCGCGACCTCGGCGGGTTCCAGAAGTTTCAGACGGATTTCAACACCGCCGGCGAGCGGCAGTTCGGCTCCGGCTGGGTTTTCGTCACGGTCGCCCGCGACGGCAAGCTCGCCCTGACCACGAGGCCGAACCAGGACACGCCCCTGATGGACGGGCAGCGGGTCCTCATGGGCAACGACGTGTGGGAGCACGCCTATTACCTGAAATACCAGAACCGCCGGCCCGACTACCTCAAGGCCTGGTGGAACGTTCTCGACTGGAACCGGATCGGCCAGCGCTACGCCGCGGCGAAATCGGGAACGCTGACGGTTTAGCGCACTCGGGAGCACGCCGTCACCGGGCCATTGCCGCGGCTCGCCCGTCACGTCATCACCGGGCTTGTCCCGGCGATCCCGCTTCTGAGAGGCGCCGCGCTTCACCTTATCGGGATGGCCGGCGAGAGGAGGGTGATGACTGGCCGGCCATGACGTGGAGAGGGTGGCCCCGGACCGAACGATCGACCACCACGTCATCACCGGGCTTGTCCCGGTGATCCCGATTGACTGAAGCGCCGCGCCTCTCCGGATCGGGATGGCCGGGACAAGCCCGGCCATGACGTGGGAGGGTGGCGGGAAGGGCGGAGGATAGCCGGGTCGGACCCGGCCGGGACGTGGGAAAGCCTCAGGCCCTCGCCTTGCGGGTCTCTTCCCGGCCGAGGGCCTCGAACACCTTGGTGACGATGCCGGCCGAATCGAGCCCGGCCTTGGCGTACATGCGCTCGGGCTTGTCCTGGTCCTGGTAGAGATCGGGCAGGACCATGGCGCGCACCTTGAGGCTGCCCCGGTCGAGGGCGCCTCTTTCGGCGAGGAGCTGCAGCACATAGGAGCCGAAGCCCCCGACCGAGCCTTCCTCGATGGTCACCAGGACCTCGTGGTGGCGGGCGAGCCGCAGGATCATCTCCTCGTCGAGGGGCTTGGCGAAGCGGGCATCCGCCACGGTGGTGGAGAGGCCGCGCGTCTCCAGCTCCTCGGCGGCCTTCAGGGCCTCGGACAGGCGGGTGCCGAGCGACAGGAGCGCGATCCGGCTGCCTTCCTTGACGATCCGGCCCTTGCCGATGGCGAGAGGAATGCCTTTTTCCGGCATGTCGACGCCCACGCCCTCGCCGCGAGGATAGCGGAACGCGATGGGGCCGGAATCGTGAGCGGCCGCGGTCGCCACCATGTGGACGAGCTCCGCCTCGTCGGCGGCCGCCATCACCACCATGTTGGGCAGGCAGCCGAGATAGGCCACGTCGAAGGAGCCCGCATGGGTGGGCCCGTCGGCGCCCACGAGGCCCGCCCGGTCGAGGGCGAAGCGCACGGGCAGGTTCTGGATCGCCACGTCGTGCACGACCTGGTCGTAGGCGCGCTGCAGGAAGGTGGAATAGATGGCGCAGAACGGCTTGTAGCCCTCGGTCGCCATGCCGGCCGCAAACGTGACCGCGTGCTGCTCGGCAATGCCCACGTCGAAGGTGCGGGCAGGGAATTCCTTGCCGAACAGGTCGATCCCGGTGCCCGACGGCATGGCGGCCGTGACGGCCACGATCTTGTCGTCCGCTTGGGCTTCCCGGATCAGGCTCTCGCCGAACACCCGGGTGTAGGAGGGGGCGTTCGCCTTGGCCTTGGTCTGCGCGCCCGTCACCACGTCGAAGGTGACCACGCCGTGATACTTGTCGGCCGCGGCTTCCGCGGGCGCGTAGCCCTTGCCCTTCTTGGTCACCACATGGACCAGGATCGGCCCGGTCTCGGTGTCGCGCACGTTCTTGAGAATGGGCAGCAGGTGGTCGAGGTTGTGACCGTCGATGGGCCCGACATAGTAGAAGCCGAGCTCCTCGAACATCGTCCCGCCGGTCCAGAAGCCCCGGGCGAATTCCTCGGCGCGCTGGGCCTTCTCGTAGATGAATTTCGGCAGCTTCTTGGCCAGCTGCTTGGCCGTCTCGCGGATGCCCCGGTAGGTGCCGCCCGAGACCAGGCGGGCGAGATAGGACGACATGGCGCCGGTGGGCGGGGCGATCGACATGTCGTTGTCGTTGAGGATGACGATGAGGCGCGAATGCACGGCGCCGGCGTTGTTCATGGCCTCGTAGGCCATGCCGGCCGACATGGCGCCGTCGCCGATCACGGCGATCACGTTGTTTGTCTTGCCCTCCAGGTCCCGCGCCACGGCCATGCCGAGCCCGGCCGAGATCGACGTCGAGGAATGGGCCGCCCCGAAGGGGTCGTATTCGCTCTCCTGGCGCTTGGTGAAGCCCGACAGGCCGTCCGCCTGGCGCAGGGTGCGGATCCGGTCCCGGCGGCCCGTGAGGATCTTGTGCGGGTAGGCCTGGTGGCCCACGTCCCAGATCAGCCGGTCGCGGGGCGTATCGAACACGTAGTGCAGCGCCACCGTCAGCTCGACCACGCCGAGGCCCGCGCCCAGATGCCCGCCGGTGACGGACACGGCGCTGATCGTCTCCGTCCGCAGCTCGTCCGCCACCTGCCGGAGCTGGTTTTCGGGCAGTCGACGCAGATCGTCCGGGGTCTTGATGGTGTCGAGGAGAGGTGTGGACAACGTTGTTCTCGCCAAGCTTGAAGCCGGGTGGCCGTCTCAGGAAATAGGTTCGGGGGCCCCCCGGGTCAAACGCGAGGCGCGAACCTTCCCGCTCGGCCCGACTATTCCGCGACGTCGAGCGGAGCCGTGCCGGAAGCGGCGCCGTCCGGCCCGATGGTGATCTTCTCGATGCGGGCCTCGGCCTTCTTCAGGAGCTGCTCGCAATGCTTCTTCAGGGCCTCGCCGCGCTCGTAGATGGCAATCGAATCCTCCAGGGGCACGTCGCCGCGCTCGAGACGGCGGACGATGTCCTCCAGCTCGGCCAGGGCCTTCTCGAAGGGGAGGGTCTTGATGGAGGCGGTATCGGTCATGCGGGGTTCCGTCAAATCTCTGTCCTGGGCCGATCTCATGATGGAATTGCGGCATCGCTTGGTCGGCGCGCGAGGAGTCTCTGATAGACGAGACCGATGCCGATGAGAACAAGCCCGAGGCCAATAAATGACAGGGCGCGCATGACCCCCTCCAGGTTGGACAGGTCGACGATGAAGACTTTCAGCACCGCCAGCACGAGATAGACCGCCGAGACGAGGCGCGCGGGGCGGCTGTTGAAGGCGAGGCCCAGGCCGAGCAGGAGAATGCCGATGACGAGGAGCGCCAGCGAATAGCTCCATTGCTCTGCCTGTGTGAAGCCTTGCCACAAGGCGAGCTGGGGGCCGGCGGCGACCCGCCGGATCGCCAGGCCGACATAGGCCGAGAACAGGACGAGGCTCAGGACCCTGAGGACAGGCTGTAGAGGGGCGGCCTCGCGCGCCGCTCGAGAACGGCAAGGCCGGCCGCCAGGACGGCGGGCAGCAGATAGGCCGGGAGGAGCGCGTTGAAGATCGCTCCGCCCGGAACCTCGTCCTCGGTCAGCACGGGATTGGCGACCAGAAGCAGCCCGCCCGCGCAGAGAGCGAGGGACAGGGTCCTGAAGATGAGCGAGCCCCAGCGGTAGACCGGATCGGCGTACCGGAGGTCGAGGCGCGTGAGGACGAGCGCGAAGACGAGGCTTTCTGTCGCAACCAGCCCGATCTCCAGCAGATCGGTGGTGGCCGCCAGCGGATCCCCGGCCCGGAGCGCGTGGCGGATCTCGAAGAAGATCAGAAAAGCCGCGAACGCGATCCCGAGGCTCTCCGTCAGCCGCACGGTCCAGTCGCGGCCCGTGCGCTGGAGCAGGCGGCTCGCCGCCAGGAAGGCCAGGGCCGGGACGCCGTAGCCCCAGAGCAGCCAGTTGATCAGGACCGGACCGGGATCGCCCCCCACGATCGTCGGGTCCCAGATCAGCCGCCCCAGGATGATCACCCCGATGGCGCCGACCGCGTAGCGCAGGGCCGGGATCGCGATCCGGTCGGCGATCCAGGCGGTGCCGAGAGCCGTCAGGGCGAACGCGACCGTGAGCATGCCCCGGTCGAGCGCGAAGGTCAGGCCGAGCGCCAGACCCGCGAGGGCCGCCGAGGCCGTCGCGCCGAGGCCCAGGCGCAGGGCCGGGGCCTCCCCGTGTCCGCGCCGCATGATCCATTGCGAAACCAGCGCGAAGGCGAGCGCCAGCCCGCCGGCCACCAGGGCGAAGGACAGGCTGCGTTCGAACTCCGTCACCCGCCAATAGGCGGCGACGAGCGCCAGGAGCGGACCGGCGGTCGCCGCGCCCGCGTACCAGGCGGCCGTGGCGAGGCGAAGACCGGGCGAGCGCGCGAGCCGGGCCAGCGATGCCCCGGCGACGGCCGCCGGCGCCAGAAGGGCGAACCCGAGATAGGCCTCGACCGCGTGGGGGCGCACGGCGAAGGCGTCGCCGCTCTGGTAGAAGAGGTTTTCCGGCGTCCCGCCGATCTCGCCCGCGATAGGCCAGACGAGGAGCGCTCCGACGATCGACAGGGCCGCCCAGGCGGCCGCAGGCGCGCCGGCCGGGACGCGGAGGCCGGTCGCCAGGAGGACCAGCGCGAGCGCGGCGACGAAGACCGGACGGCCGTCGCCGGCGATGACGGATCCCGACACGGCGATCCCCGCGAGGGAGAAGGCCAGGAGGATGCCGCCCGCGGGCCGGTCGATGCCCGCCTCCGGGTCCGGAGCGTGCCGGTAGGGGAGGATGATCAGGACGACCGCCGCGAGGCCGGTCTGGATGACGAGATGCACCATGGCCGGCAGGGCGTCGGCGTCGTCCAGGATGAAGATGAGGAACGTCCAGGCGAGCACCCCGATCGGTGCTGCGAGCGCCAGCCAGCGCCAGCCGCGCAGGCGCGCGACCCCGTAGGCCGGCAGCACCACGAAGGCGAGGTAGATCACGAGAGCCCAGGGCTGGGGCCTGTCGGAGGATACGAGCAGGGGACTTCCCGTCGCGCCGAGCAGTCCGAGGGCCGCGAGGATCGGCCCGTGCAGGGTCGCGGCGATCATGGTCAGGACCGCCACGAGGCCCAGGATCACGAAGGTCGCTCCGGGCCCGATCAGGCCGTAGAGGGCGTAAGCCGCATAGGCCGACGCGAAGGCCGAGCAGGTGCCGGCCGCTGTCAGGATGGCCGGGACGCTGGCGGCCGGAAGGCCCGGCAGCCTGAGATCCTGCTCCCGGCGGCGCAGCCACTCGCCCGCGCCGATCAGGACAAGCGCGAAGAGCCCGCCCATGGCGATGCGCATCCCGGGGCTGAGCAGGTTCTGCTCGATGGAATAGCGCACGAGGAAGATGCCGCCGAACGCCAGGGCGACGCCGCCGACCCAGACCGCCCAGCGGGCGCCGAGCTTCTCTTCGAGGTCCCGGGTCTTCGCGGCCGGTTGCGGCGCTGCCGCCGGGATGGCCGGGACCGGCGCGGTTGTCGGAACGGGCCCGGGGGGCGGGGCCGGTTCCGGCTCGGCGGGCTCGTCGATGGCCGGTTCCCGAACCGGAGCCTGATCGGCCGATGGAGCGGCTCCGCCCGACTGCGCCTTGATCAGGCGCAGCTCGCCTTCGAGGGCCGCGACGTGCTGTTGGAGGATGGCGATCTTTTTGCGCGCGGAGAGGCCGAGGACCAGCCCGGCGATGGCGCAGGCGGGAATGCTGAGGACCAGCAGGGCGAGCAGGACCATGTCGTCCAAGGGGGCAGCCTCCGATCATCGGTGGGGGCATCGAATCCGGTGCTCCGACTCTTGGTGGGCGCATCGTTCATCGCGGCCCTCCGGGTCCACACGATGCGCCAGCGCATCGGCCGTTCCGGGCAAAATCGGCTATCGGCAGCTAAGCTGTAACATGAAGGGCGTGCCCTCCATAGCCTCGGCGCCCCGGCCGATGGACCGGATCGCGTCGACCATGCGGCCCCGGCGTCCGAGGAGATCGTCGGCCAGGGCGACGAGGCGCGGGTTCGGCGTCGCGCTCGGAGAGGCCGCGCGCAGGGCGAGCGCGATCCCGGCCTCGTCCCGCTCGGGTGCCAGGGCGCAGGCCGCGATATAGGCGGCCGCGGTGGAGCGGCTGATCCCGGCCCAGCAGTGGAAGACCAGGGGGCTCTCCCGGCCCCAGCCCTGGACGAAGGCGAGGAGCCGCTCGATATGCTCGGCGGCCGGCAGGACGTAGCCCTCGAGCGGCTCGACGATGTCGCTGACCCCGATGAGGAGGTGGCGCTCCGCCGCGATCCCGGCGGGACGCTCCACGCTGGCCCCGGCCCCCATGAGGCTGACCACGTGGCTCGCGCGGGTCGCCGTGACGGTCTCGGTCAGGCGGGAGAGGGGGCAGACGTGCAGGGTCGGCATGGGCTCGGGTCTCGGAGGTGGCGGGCAGCCTTACACGATTCGGATCAACCTCGCCCCTCGTCCATGCCCGTCTCTCCTCCCGAGAGCCGGGCAATGGCCCGTCATCACCGGCCTTGTGCCGGTGATCTCGATTCATTGTGGCGCGGCGCTCATCCTTATCGGGATGGTCGGCGCAAGGCCGGCCGTGACGTGGACGGGACGGAGCCGGCTCGGGCGTGGAGATCACCCCGCCAGCGCGGCCGTCACCGTCCCGCTGTAGCGCTCCTCCGCCTCGGCCACCGGCCAGGGTTCGAGAAGGGCCAGCACGGTCCGGGGCAGGGGCTCGGGCCGGCCGAAGATCTTGAGCGCCTCCTCGCGGGAAAAGCCCGCGAGATGGGTCGCCTCCAGGAAGGCCGCCTGGCGGTCGGCCTGCTTGATGAAGCGCTTGAGCGCCGCGGCCGGCTGGGCGGGCAGGCCGAAATGCAGATGGATCGCTCCGAGCAGCCCGGCCTCGATGCTCTTGTAGGCGTCGCCGATCACCGCCTTGAAGGGCGAGATGATGTCGCCGATCACGTATTCCGGCGCGTCGTGGAGCAGCACCGCAAGACGCCAGTCGCGCGGCATGTCCGGGTTCGTGTGGCTGGCGATCGCCTCCACGAGCAGGCTGTGCTGCGCGACGGAGAAGATGTGCCCGCCGACGGTCTGGCCGTTCCAGCGGGCCACGCGGGCGAGCCCGTGGGCGATGTCATCGAGCTCGACGTCGAGGGGCGAGGGATCGAGCAGGTTGAGGCGGCGGCCGGAGAGCATCCGCTGCCAGACGCGGGGTTCCTTCGCCATCAGAGCGTCCCGGCGAGGTCCGCGCATTCCGCGTGGCGGTAGCAGCCGGTGAGATGGTCGTTGACCATGCCGACCGCCTGCATGAAGGCGTAGACGATGGTCGGGCCGACGAAGTTGAAGCCCTCGCTCTTCAGCGCCTTCGAGATCTTGCGGGAGATCTCGGTCTCCGTCGGCACGTCGCGGCGGGTCCTCGCATGGGTCTGGACCGGCCGCCCGTCGACGAAATCCCACAGGAATTGCGAGAAGCCGCCGCGCTCCTGGATCACCAGCCAGGCGCGGGCGCCGGCGATGGTCGCCTCGATCTTGGCGCGGTTGCGCACGATGCCGGTGTCGAGTATCAGAGCCTCGACCTGAGCCTGGTCGAACCGGGCGATGACCGCCGGATCGAACCCCGCGAAGGCCCGGCGGAAATTCTCGCGCTTGCGCAGGATCGTGATCCAGGACAGGCCCGCCTGGAAGCCGTCGAGGATGAGCTTCTCGAACAGGGCGCGGTCGTCGCGTTCCGGCACGCCCCATTCCGTGTCGTGGTAGGCGACATAGAAGGGATCCGTGCCGGGCCACCAGCAGCGGGTCTTGTGATCGGGATGCAGGATCAGTCCGTCGGTCATGGAACGTGTGTAGCGGGGCCGCGGGAAAACGGGAAGAGAGGCCTGGGCTTTTCACCTCCCGCGTCATCACCGGGCTTGTCCCGGTGATCCCGACGATGGGGAGCGCCGCGCTTCTCCGGATCGAGATGGCCGGGCCAGGCCCGGCCATGACGGGGAGAGTGTCATGAGTGTCATGATCTGCCCGATTCCTCGCGAGCCGATCAATCGGACGACAGCACCTTGCGGAAATAGACGACCCGCTCCGTCTCCTCGAATCCCAGCGCTTCGTGCATGCCGTGCGACGCCGTGTTGCCGACAAGGGCATCGGAGGCGAACTCGCGGCAGCCGTGCCGCCGCGCCCAGGTCTCGACGGCGCGGCACAGCAGGCGGGCGAGGCCCCGGTTGCGGTGTTCCGGCTCCACGTAGATCCCTTCGAGGAACGCCACGGGCGACGTCGTGCAGCCGTTCACGGAGTCGCCGCGCAGGGCGGCTTCGGCAAAGCCCGCCGCCGTGCCGTCGGGCAGGCGCACGAGGAAGGCGGCCGCCTTCCTCTGCTCCCACAGCATGGCCTGCACGTCGGAGAGATGGTCCTGCACCGGGGCATCCGGCCAGAGGGCATGGCGCAGGACAGCCCATTCCTCCAGGGAGTGGAGGGTGCAGGGCTCGATCCTCGGGCTGTTCCCGTCATTCACGCGGCCGGGCTCCCCGGGAATCGACCAGCTCCGCCATGCGCTGCGAGGCATCGTCCGGGGACACCCGCAGGCCCGCCGAGACCCCGAGGCGGTCGGCCTCGGATCGGTTCTGGCTCACCTTCCACTTGCCGTCGATCCGGGCGATCTCGATCTCGATCCCGACAATGCCCTTGAGCTGGGCGGCCACGAAGGGCGGCGGCGCATCGCCGACCGCCCAGGGCTCCGGCCGGGCCGCCTCCTGCAGTTCGGTCATGGCGGCGATCTGCTGCCGCAGCCAGTCCGGATCGTCCCGGAGCGTGAGCCGGCCGCGGGCCTGGACGATGGCGTAGTTCCAGGTCGGCACCACCTTGCCGTGCTCGCGCTTGGCCGCATACCAGGACGGGGTGATGTAGCTCTCGGGACCCTGGAAGACCACGAGGGCTTCCTGCTCGGGGTCGAAGGTCCGCCACTGGGGATTGGCCCGGGACAGATGCGCCTTGAGGGTTCCGAGCCCTGACGCCGAGGCGTCCAGCACGAAGGGAATGGGATTGGCTTCGAGCCCCTCGCTGCCGAACGTCACCAGCAGGCCGAGCGGACGGGCCTTGATGAGAGCGTGTTGAACCGCGAGATCGGCTTCGCGGAAATGCGGCGGCTGGTACATGGCAATCCCGATGGAGCAGGCCGGGAATATTACCGTTTCACGAGAGCTCGGACCAATCAAAAATCCCGATGCCCTCCATCACACCCGGCGATGGGCGTCAGGCCCCCGTGCGAAGCGCCCGCAGCTTGTCGGCGAGCTCCGTCCAGCGGTAGGGCTTGCTGATGAACGACACGCCCGTGCCCAGGCCGTCGGACGGCAGGGCCGACATGGGATAGCCCGAGGCGAGCAGGATCTTGAGATCGGGCCGCATCTCGCGGGCTCGCCGCGACAGCTCGACCCCGTTCATCCCGTTGGGCATGATCACGTCGCTGAACAGGACGTCGATGGACGGGCTGCCTTCGAGGACCTCGAGCGCCCCGTTGGCGTCGGTCGCCGTCACCACGTCGTAGCCGAGGCTGTCGAAGATGTCGCTCGCGACCTCCAGGACGGCGGGCTCGTCCTCGACGATCAGGACGGTCCCGGCGCTGTCGCGGGCCGGACGCTCCGTCTCGTCCTCCTCGTCCGACGTCTCGTCGCCGTTCTCCTGGGCCGGCAGCAGCATGGTGAGCTTGGTGCCCTGGCCGGGAGTGCTGTCGATCCTGATCGCGCCGCCCGACTGGGTCACGAAGCCGTAGACCTGGCTCAGGCCCAGTCCCGTGCCCTTGCCGATCTCCTTGGTGGTGAAGAAGGGCTCGAACACCCGGTCGACGATGTCCGGCGTCATGCCCACGCCGGTGTCCTGGACGGTGATCGAGACGTATTGGCCCGGCGGCAGGTTCGACGACGCGGCGTCCTGCTCGCCGAGCACGGTGTTTCCCGTCACGATCTTGATCGAGCCGCCGTCGGGCATCGCATCGCGCGCGTTGACGATGAGGTTGAGCAGCGCGGACTCGAATTGCGGCGCATCGACCGAAACCCATCGGGTCCGTTGGGACAGAGAGAGCTGCAGCCGGATCATCTCCCCGCAGGCCCGGCGCAGAACCGACTCGAAGCCTTCGATGAGCGTGTTCGGATTGTGCGCCTCGGGCTGCAACGGCTGGCGGCGGGAGAAGGCAAGCAGCTGCTGGGTGAGCTTGGCGCCGCGCTCGGCCGCGCGCTGCGCGCTCTCGATCAGCTTGACGTCGCGCGGATCGCGCGCGTTGCGCGTCAGGAGATCGAGGTTGTTGACGATGATCGTCAGCAGGTTGTTGAAGTCGTGCGCCACGCCGCCCGTGAGCTGGCCCACCGCCTCCATCTTCTGGGCCTGGAAGAGAGCCAGCTGCGCGGCCTCGAGCGCCTCCTGCGTCGCCCGGCGTTCCGTGATGTCGCGGGTGATCTTGGCATAGCCGATCAGCTCGCCCCGATCGTTCCGGATCGGATCGATGACGACGTTGGCCCAGAATCGGGTGCCGTCCTTGCGGACGCGCCAGCCCTCCGCTTCGAACTTGCCCTCGCGGGCCGCCGTCTCCAGAGCGCGGCGCGGCAGCTCGGTGGCGCGGTCCTCGTCCGTGTAGAACTGCGAGAAATGCTTGCCGAGAATCTCGCTCTCCGCATAGCCCTTGATGCGCTGGGCGCCGGGATTCCAGTTCGTCACATGACCCTGGGGGTCAAGCATGTAGATGGCGTAGTCGGTCACGCCCTGGACCAGCAGGCGAAAGCGCTCCTCGCTCTCCTTGAGGGCCTCCTGGGCCAACTTTCTCTCGGTGAGGTCACGGGTGATCTTGGCGTAGCCGAGCAGTTCCCCGTGTGGGCTGCGGATCGGGTCGATGACCACGTGCGCCCAGAACCGGGTGCCGTCCTTGCGGACGCGCCAGCCCTCCGCTTCGAACTTGCCCTCGCGCGCGGCCGTTTCCAGGGCGCGGCGCGGCAGCTCGGTCGCACGATCCTCGTCGGTGTAGAAACGCGAGAAATGCGAGCCGATGATCTCGCTTTCCACATAACCTTTGAAACGCTGGGCGCCTGGATTCCAGCTGACCACGACACCGGTCGGGTCGAGCATGTAGATGGCATAATCGGTGACCGCGTCGACGAGGAGTTGAAAACGACCCTCCGACGACGTTGTCTTGTGACCAGGCACTGCATTCATCCAGAAAATTCCCCGGCAGGACCGTCTGCGCGGTTCTTTGGCGCATGGTCGGGCCCAGTGGTCTATAACCCCGATAACGCCCCGTAGTTCCTCGGAGCAGGCTAGAACTTAAGGCGCAACGCCGGGTTCTCCCGGGAAGGGGAAGCGGATCCAGGCCGGCTTCTCGAGCCGCACCGGGATGCCGCCCGCCCGGATGGTCTCGCCCGCCTGAAGCGCGTCGGCCGCCCGGTCCAGGCGGATCATCAGGAGCCCGCGGCCCTGCGCGCCAGTGCCGGTTCTCCCCAGGGCTTTCTCCCCGGCCGTGACCTCGACGCCCACATCGGCCGCGAAGCCGCCTTCGTAGAGGGCCGGGACGATGCGGGTCCGGGCCGTTCCCCGGTGCTGCATGCGCGAGACGACCTCCTGGCCCACATAGCAGCCCTTGTCGAAATCCACCCCGTGGAGCTGGTCCATGAGGGCCTCGTGCGGGAAGGCGTCGCCGAACAGGAAGTCGCGGCCGCCCTCCGGGACGCCGAGCGCGATGCGGTGCGCGTGATAGGCCGCCGGGTCGTCCCGGCCGAACTCCGCCGTATCCTGCGCGGCCACGATGGCGCGCCAGCCGAGATCGGGCAGACGGGGGTCGTCGACCACGAGTCCGGCCTCCTCGTCCGGCTTCGGGGCGTCCCAGCCCGCCACCAGGCTCAGCGAATCGGACAGGTCCTCGATCGCGACCTTCGCCCGCAGCTTGTAGAACCCGAGCCGCTTGGCGAGATCCGGGGCGTGGACCCGGAGAACATCGAGGTAATAGGCGCCGCCGATCTCCTGCGGAGCCTGGAACACGAGAAAATCGAACAGGATCTTGCCCTGGGGCGTCAGCAGGGCCCCGAGGCGGGCGGTGTGCGCTGACACACGGTCCAGATCGCACGTGATGAGGTTATCGAGAAAACCCTTGGCGTCCTCGCCCGAAACCCTTACCACCCCCCGGTCGGCCAGATGGACTGACGGCATGTGCCCGCTCTCCTTGCTCTTCCAGGCGTGACATATGCCCGTTCCGCAGCGGCCTCAAGGGATGAGATTGCCATGCCCCAGACCTTCGACCTGATCCTCAAAGGCGGCATCGTCGTGAACCACGACGGGCGCGTCGAGCGCGACATCGGCGTGCGCGACGGGCGGATCGCCGCCATCGGCGACCTGTCGCAGGCCTCCGCGGCCCGGGAGATCGAGTGCCGGGGCCTGCACATCCTGCCCGGCGTGATCGACAGCCAGGTGCATTTCCGCGAGCCCGGCCTCGACCACAAGGAAGACCTCGAATCGGGTTCCCGCGCGGCCGTCATGGGCGGCGTGACGGCGGTGTTCGAGATGCCCAACACCGATCCGCAGACCACGACCCCCGAGGCGCTCGCCGACAAGGTGCGGCGCGGCCATCACCGCATGCATTGCGACTTCGCCTTCTGGGTCGGCGGCACGCACGAGAACGCCCATCACGTGCCGGAGCTCGAGCGCCTGCCGGGCGCCGCCGGCATCAAGGTGTTCATGGGCTCATCCACCGGGTCGCTCCTCGTCGAGGATGACGAGGGCATCGCCAGCATCCTGCGGCGCACCCGCCGCCGCGCGGCGTTCCATTCCGAGGACGAGGCGATGCTGCGCGAGCGCAAGGGACTGCGCGTCGAGGGCGACCCGCGCTCGCATCCGGTCTGGCGCTCGGCCGAAGTGGCGCTCGCCTGCACGCGGCGCCTCGTGCGCATCTCGCGCGAGACGGGCGCGCGCATCCACGTGCTGCATATCACCACCGCCGAGGAGATGGCGCTTCTCAAGGACCACAAGGACCTGGTGACCGCGGAGGTCACGCCGCATCATCTGACGCTCGTCGGGCCGGAGGATTACGAGCGCCTCGGCACCTACATCCAGATGAACCCGCCCGTGCGCGACGAAGCCCATCGCGCGGCGCTCTGGCAGGGTCTCGACGAAGGCGTCGCGGACGTTCTCGGCTCCGACCACGCGCCGCACACCCGCGAGGAGAAGGACAAGACCTATCCCAACACGCCGTCCGGCATGACCGGCGTGCAGACCCTCGTGCCGATCATGCTCGACCACGTGAACGCCAGCAGGCTCACCCTCGAGCGATTGGTCGATCTCACGAGCGCCGGACCCAAGCGCCTCTTCGGCATCGCCAACAAGGGCCGCATCGCCGTGGGCTACGATGCCGATTTCACGGTGGTGGATCTCAAGCGCACGGAGACGATCACCAACGACTGGATCGCGTCGAAGTGCGGCTGGACGCCCTACGACGGCAAGAAGGTCACCGGCTGGCCCGTCGGCACGGTCGTGCGCGGCAACGTGGTGATGTGGGAGGGTGCGCTGGAAGCGCCGTCGCAGGCCGAGGTGGTGCGCTTCGAGGAGACGCTGGGTTCGTGACGCGTCGGGGATGACGCAGCAGTTGACATTCTTGCCGTTCAAGCCCTCGGCCGCCGCAGCCGAACGTGATCGGGTGAGTTTTTCGACGTGCTGCGAACCCGAGGTCTTCCTGACACCCTCCGGGCCGTGGCCCCTCCGCAGGTCATGGCCGGGCTTGTCCCGGCCATCCCGATCGGTGAGGCGCCGGCGCTTCGAGACAGCGGGATCATCGGCACGAGGCCGGTGATGACGTGCAGTGTGATCGCCCCGTATGCGCTACATCGTCCGCGGGACATCACCGGGACAAGCCAGGCCATGAGGGGACATGTTCCGCCCGGGTGGCACCACGGCGGATCTCTTTCCGGAGGATGGATAGGATCAGCAGCGCGGAGCGCGATGCGCCAATGTCTGCGGGATGAAGGTTGTCGGGCGCGAAGCCCTCAATGCTTCAGGGCGCCGATCATGGAGAATGCGCCGCTGCGGATCTTGTCCACGAGGGTCGACGCATATTCCGCAACGGCATCTTCGCCATAGGTGGCGACGAGTTCGGTGAAGGCCGCGAACAGGGCGGCCTGCGCCATGCAATCGCCGTCGAGCCCGTCGAGCTCGGCCTCCGCGAAGGCCTCGGTCACATAGCTCAGGGCCGCCTGCTTGAGGGCGCTGAGTTCGGGCAGCTCTGTGAGAGGGACGTCGTTGTCGTTCATGATCCAGGCCCCTTCGAGGGGCGGCGCGCGAGTTCGGTTGAATCGTTTCTAGACGTCGCGCCGGCCCGCCGCCAGCATCACCTTGCAAGGAGGTTAACGCGAGGGGGGGCATGTCCGAAAAATGTGGATAAGAGGCATCCTTGCAACACCTGTCCCGTGCGGCATGAACCCTCCGTCGTCATCACCGGGCTCGTCCCGGTGATCTCGATCGTCTGGAGCGCCGCGCCTCATCGCATCGGGATGGCCAAGAAGGGGAGCGGTGACCCACGGCGCACCTGCGGCCGCCTCCGCTCACCCGCCGTAGCGGCCGGTGATGCTGCGGGCGAGCTGTTCGCCCTCGCCCAGGAATCGGACGGACGCCTCCTGGGCCGACGGGGTGCAGACCCGGTAGGTGAGGGCGTAGGCCTGGTAGCCCTTGTTGTAGGCGCCGGCGAGGCGCTCGCGGCGGCCCGGCGTGGTCCCTTCAGCCTCGAGCAGGACCTGCATGCGCCGGCTCCATTCCGAGCCGTCGGGGGCGCTGCAGAGGGGGCGCAGCATGGCGAGCGAACCCATGATTTCGGCGAGCCGCAGCAGTTCCTTCTCGTAGGGCGCGGCCGGCGGCTCGACCGTGGGCGCTGGCTCCGCCTGCTGCTGGGGCGCGGATTGCTGCCCGGCGGCCGGCCTCGGCGATTGCTGCGGCTGGGGGCGCCGCTGCTGAGGCTGGGGCTGCGGGCGGAACTGGGGCTGGGACTGCGGCACGGGCCGGTACTGCGGCGGCGGAACCGGCTGGCCCGGCTGCGGCCGCGGCGGCAGGCCGAACAGCCGCTCGAAGAAGCCCTGCGCCATGGCCGGCTGAGGCACCGTGAGCCAAAGGGCCGGGACGAGGAGCAGGCCCGCGCGTCTCATGGTCTCGAATCCTCTGGTCTCGAATCCTCGCGGGCGAGCCGAAAGGCCTGCTCCAGAATTCCGGTGAGCCCTGCCGTCATCGGCAGATCGGCGATGTCCCGTTCCGTGACCCAACGGATTTCCTTTGCTTCCGGACCTGTCTGAGGTTCGCCCGAAACCCAGCGGGCGGCATGGGCGGCGATAACGACGTGATGCTTTATATGGCCTTTCTCGTCCCTTTCAATGAATTCCACCGGGGCGATCAGGCCGATAAGCTTGGCCTCAACCCCCACCTCCTCGCGAAGTTCCCGGAGCGCCGCCTCGCCCAGGGTCTCGCCGGCCTCGACCAGGCCGCCGGGCAGGGAGAACAATCCCTCGCCGGGAGGCTTGCCCCGGGCGGCGAGCAGGATGCGCCCGTCCCGGATCACCGCCACGGAGGCGGCAAGGATCGGACGGGACGGGAAGAGGCGGTCCGAGGTCATGGGAGTCCAAGGTCATGGGAGGCCAAGGTCATGGGGAGGAGATCCGGGCCGAAGAATCGTCCGCCGCCACATAGCGGGCCCGCGGCCGGATGAGGGCCGCCTGGCTGCGCTGCTCGATGGCGTGGGCGAGCCACCCGGCCGTGCGTCCGATGGCGAAGACCGTGAACGCAGCCCCGACCGGCAGTCCATAGGCGCGCTCCATCATGACGAGGGCCATATCGACGCTCGGGGTGCTCCCCGTGCCGGCCGCGATGGCCCTGAGGGTCGTGGCGTCGGAGGCGAGCAGCGGCACGTTCTCCAGGAGAGCCTTCGCCCTCGGGTCGCCGTCCGGATACAGGCGATGCCCGAAAGCCGGCCGGGATGCCGTTCCGGGATTGTCGAGAAAGGCCCTGACCCGTTCCGTCATTCCCCCGTGATACGGGCCGCTCAGGGTGACGAGACCGGCGACGACCGCGTGGCGCAGGGACGCGCCCGTGGAGGCCGCGACCCGGACCGCGAAGGCCGACGAGCTGAGCTCGTGGTCGGCGCACAGGACGAGGGCGCGCCGGATCGTGTCGGCGGCCTGCGGCGAAGCCGTCCAGGCGCGGGCCAGGTAAGCGTGCAAGGGTTCGGCGCCCGGATCGCCGCCGCCGGCGGCGGCCGCCACGAGACGCAGGATCGCGGCGACCTCCGCGGCCCGGGTCTCCTTGGGGCCTGGTTCGGACAGAAGGCGGACGGACTGCGCCACGAAGCCGTGGAGGCCGATGGCCGGGCCGGGCAGGGACGCCGGGATCCGGGACGCATGGTGAAAGGCATCCTCGTCGAGCCCGCCGATCAGCAGGCGCGCAACGGCCTCGAGGGTGGCGGTTCGGGAAAGCGCGACGGCCTCCTGCCCGCGATAGAGGAGATGCCCGTCGGTGATCTGCGTGATGCGTGTCTCCAGAACCGGCAGCCCCCAGTCGAGCGCGGTCGCGGCCGCGACCGTAGGGCGGCGAAAGCGGGCCTTGCGTTCGGCCAGCATCTCCACGTCCTCGACGGCGTAGAGGCGCTGCCGCGGATCGTGCGGCGACGCGAAGGAGCGGACCAGGCCCCGGCTCACATAGGCGTAGAGGCTGGCCCGGCTGATGCCGAGGCGGGACGAGGCCTCGCCGGCCGATGCGAGTTCGAGGGAGCGAGTGTCCATATGTTGATATGTTGATTCAAGATTGACCCGGGTGCAAGCCCTGCGTGAAGCTCTCCCGCAGCAAGGAGAAAGCGCATGACCATCGGACTGGACGACGTGGTGGCGGCCGAGACCGTTCTCAGCCATGTGGACGGGGAGGCGGGCCGCTTGATCATAGGCGGGTACGACCTGGAGGAACTCGCGGGCCGCGTGTCCTTCGAGGATGTGGTGGTCATGCTCTGGACCGGGCTGGCGCCGGACATCGCCGCCGATCCAAGGGCGCTTCTCGGCCGGGCGCGCGCGCGCGCCTGGGGCCATCTGGCGCCGCTCGCTCCCCGGCTGGCCGGCCTCACGCCGGTCGAGGGCATGCGGCTGCTCCTGTCGAGCCTGCCCGATGCGGAGGAGGGCCATCCGGCCCTGGCGGTCGGGGCGGCGGGCGTGGCCGCCGCCATGGCCGTGCGGGGCGCGCAGGGCCTCGCGCCGGCGGAGCCGGATGCGTCTGCGCCTCACGCGGCCGACATCCTGCGCATGATGCGCGACGCGCCCGTGGCGGACGACGAGGCGCTGGCCCTCGACACCTATCTCGTGACGGTGATCGACCACGGGCTCAACGCCTCGACCTTCGCGGCCCGGGTGGTGGCCTCGACGCAGGCCGGCATCCTGTCCGCGGTCGTGGCCGGGCTGTGCGCCCTCAAGGGGCCCCTTCACGGCGGGGCGCCCGGTCCTGTGCTCGACATGCTCGACGCCATCGGGTCCCTCGAGAGCGCGGATGCCTGGCTCGACGATGCCATGGCCCGGGGCGAGCGCCTCATGGGCTTCGGCCACCGGATCTACCGGGTGCGCGACCCGCGGGCGGACGTGCTGAAAGGCGCCGTCGGCCGGCTGAAGGGCAGGGGCAACCGCATCGCCTTCGCGGAGGCCGTGGAAGAAGCGGCCCTGAGAGCCCTGAAGCGCCGCAAGCCCGGGCGCCGGCTCGACACCAACGTGGAGTTCTACACCGCCATCCTGCTCGACGCGCTCGGGGTCCCGCGCGCCGGCTTCACGCCGCTCTTCGCCGCCGGCCGCACGGCCGGCTGGGTGGCGCACGCCGTCGAGCAGAGCCGCACCGGCCGCATCATCCGGCCGCAGTCGCGCTATGTGGGGACCTGGCCCGCCCAGGCGGCGTGAGGAAGGCCTACTCGGTCGCCTCGTCCGGGCGCTGCGCCAGGCATGGGTCGAGGACGATGAAGTCGCGATTGGGGCGGCTGTAGCCGCCCGCGACCGTCACCACGTCGCCGACCTTCATGTCGTTGGTCTGGTAGGTGACGCAGAGCACCTTCGGGTCGGACCCGCTGCCGCACAGGCCCAGATAGGCGAGCGTGCTGTCGAAATGCACGAGGGCGAGCGGGCCCGTCACGCTGAAGTCGATCCGGGTCGCGCCGGTCTCCCGATCCTTGGTCAGTTCCCGGACTTCGTGGCATTGCGCCCGGTACGAGGGCTGCATGTCGGGATCGGCGAAGGGATTCTTCTCGGGCCCGTCCTGGGCCTGCGCCGGCGGCACCGCCCCGACGAGCAGCACGGCCATGACGGCCCGCATCAGATGTCGCGCTGGATGCCGCAGGTGCATGGATCGGTGCTCTAGACGTGCTGGCCGCCGTTGATGTGGAGCTCCGCGCCGTTCACGTAGGAGCTCGCCTCCGTGCAGAGGAAATAGATCGCCTTGGCCACTTCGTCGGGCGTTCCCAGCCGCCGCATGGGCAGCTGCTCGACGATCTTCTCCGTGCCGGGCGAGAGGATCGCGGTGTCGATCTCGCCGGGCGAGATGGCGTTGACGCGCACGCCCAGGGGGCCGAAATCGGCCGCCATCTCGCGGGTCAGCGCCGCGAGCGCCGCCTTGGACGTGGCATAGGCCGCGCCCGCGAACGGATGCACCCGCGAGCCCGCGATGGAGGTCACGTTGACCACCGAGCCCTTGGCCTTGGTGAGCTCGTCCTGCAGGCCGCGGGCCAGCATGATCGAGGCGAAGAAGTTGACCTGGAAGACCCGCACCCAGTCCTCGTAGCGGGTATCGAGAGTGCCGAGCCGGGAGCCGGCTTCGCCCTTGGGGGAAATGCCCGCGTTGTTGACGAGAGCATGCAGGCACCCGCCCTCGGCGGCGAGCCGCTCCTTGACCTCCGCGATGGCCCGGCGGGTGTCCTGGGCGTCGGCGAGATCGACCTGAAGATGGTCTTCCGGCCCCATCTCCCACGGGCAGTTTTCCGGAAAGCCGTGCCGTGAGCAGGTGATGACCCGCCATCCGGCCGCGGAGAAGCGCTTGACGGTGGCATGCCCGATGCCGCGGCTGGCGCCGGTGAGCAGCATGATGCGGCGGGAATTGCTGGGGGAGGGCATCTGGGTTTCTCGCGTGGGAGGGCCTGGACCCTTACCCCGGTTCAGGGCCGGGGTCCATGCCGCTCATGGCCTGTCAGGGATACAGCCGTACCTTGCGCCATCCCTCGCCCTCGCGGGTGAAGACGACCCGGTCGTGGAGCCGGAACGGCTTGTCCTGCCAGAATTCGATGGAGACCGGCGCGATGCGGAAGCCCGTCCAGTAGGGGGGACGGGGCACCTCGCCGATGGCGTATTTGGCCGTGTTGAGCGCCACGGCCTTTTCCAGCGCGAAGCGGCTCTCCAGCGGGCGCGACTGCTGGCTCGCCCAGGCGCCGATGCGGCTGTCGCGCGGGCGGCTCTGGAAATAGGCGTCGGCCTCCTCGTCGCTCACCAGGGTCACGGGCCCGCGGGCCCTCACCTGGCGGCGCAGGCTCTTCCAGTGCAGGACTAGCGCCGCCTTCCTCTGGCCCAGGAGTTCCTGGCCCTTGTTCGATTCCGTGTTGGTGTAGAACACGAAGCCGTTCTCGTCGAAACCCTTGAGGAGCACCATGCGGACGTTCGGCAGGCCGGTGTCGTCGACGGTCGCCAGCGCCATGGCGTTCGGATCGTTCGGCTCCGAAGCCTCGGCTTCCGCCATCCAGGCCTTGAAGAGCGCGAAGGGCTCTTCCGATTCAGTGAAGTCACCGGTTATTAACGGGTTCAATGCTTATCTCGTTCTGTGACTTAAGGTTCTGGGGGGACCCGACGCGTGACGCGGATCAATGCGCGCCGTTATAGATCAGATGCTGTCCGGAGCGAAGCCATCAAGCTGCTGGCCGTGGGCCTCATCGCCCTGTCCACGGGCGCATGCAGCTTTTCCTTCGGCCTGTCCGCCCTGGACGACGAGGAGCCCAAATCCACCGGCGCCCTCGCGGCCAAAGCCGTCACGCCCCTGTCGGCCGATCTCGACGAGGAGGACTGGCGCCGGGCCAAGGCCGCCCTCGCGGTCGCTCTCGATCCGCAGGGGCCGGGCACGCTGGTGTCCTGGGACAACCCCGCGACCAGCATGAAGGGCCATTTCACCCCCACGGGCGCGCCCTTCGTGAAGAACGACGAGATCTGCCGCACCTTCTCGGCCCATCTGAGCGGTCCGTCCTCCGCGTCCCTGAACGGGACGGCCTGCCGGCCTTCGGGCGGCGACTGGGCGATCAAGGAGGTCAAACCGATCAAGGCGCAGGCCAAGGTCTAGCCTCGGCGGTGCGAGGCGTTGCAGACGGGCAACACTTCGCCCATATGACCGTCAAACCCGTTGAGCTTTCAGGCTCCCATTCCGACGGTTCATGGATTCCACGATGCGAAACCCCTACGACATTCTAGGCGTATCCCGCTCCGCGAGCGAAGCGGAGATCAAGAAGGCGTTCCGCAAGCTCGCCAAGACCTACCATCCCGACAGCAACAAGGACGATCCCAAGGCGAAGGACAAGTTCGCCGAGGCGAACTCGGCCTACGAGATCCTCGGCGATGCCCAGAAACGCGCCCAGTTCGACCGGGGCGAGATCGACGCGGAGGGCAAGCCGCGCTTCCAGGGCTTCGAGGGCTTCGGCGGCGGGCGCGGCGGGGCGCGCTCGGAGGACTTTTCCGGGTTCAGCGGCTTTTCCGGGTTCGGCGGCGGCTCGCGCCGGTCGAGCCGGAGCACCTTCGGGGCCGATCTCGGCGACGACATCTTCTCCCAGTTCTTCGCCGATGCCTTCCGTTCGGGCGGCGAGGGCACCCGCCAAGGCCGCACCCGATCGCAGAAGGGCGAGGACGTCGCCGCCACCCTCACCGTGACCCTCGAGGAGGTGGCCCAGGAGGCCAAGAAGCGCATCCGGCTCTCCACCGGACGCGACGTGGACGTGGTGATCCCCAAGGGCGTCAGCGACGGCCAGGTCATCCGCCTGCGCGGCCTGGGCCAGGGCGCCCCCGGCATCGATCCCGGCGATGCGCTGCTCACCATCGGGTTCGCCCCCCATGAGCGCTTCACCCCGGAAGGGTCCGATCTGCGCCTGCGCCTGCCGGTCGAGATCGAGGAGGCGGTCCTCGGCGGCCCCGTGCGGGTGCCGACCCTAACCGGCTCGGTGGAGATGAAGATCCCGCCCATGACGAATGCCGGCCGCACCTTCCGGCTGCGCGGCAAGGGCCTGCCCACGAAGACCGGGCACGGCGACCTCCTCGTGACCACGGAGATCAGGCTGCCCGAGGTGGTGGACGAGGAGCTGTTGGACTACGCCCGCAGGCGCCGCTCGGAGAAGGCCAAGTAGAGAGCGACGTCGTCCTCCCCGTCACGACCGCCCTCCCGACGTCATGGCCACGCTCCGCCCGTTCTGTCCCCCTCCCACGTCATGGCCGGCCGGTCATCCCGATGCGGTGAGGTGCGGCGGCTCTCGTATCGGGATCACCGGGACGAGCCCGGTGATGACGTGGAGGGTGGGACGAGCCCGGTGATGACGTGAGAGGGTGGTGCGGGCCGGTGATCATATCCTCCCCACGTCATGGCCGGCCTTGTGCCGGCCATCCCGATCGGAAGGGTGGGGCGCTCTTCATCATCGGGATCACCGGGACAAGCCCGGGGATGACGTGGGG
>NZ_JAMXFI010000133.1:0-22437 GCF_025460875.1 Microvirga yunnanensis | reverse complement strand
GGGCCTTGCCGCGCCAGATGCCCTGATCGTCCTTGCGCAGCTCGGTGACGTTGCTGAAGCCCTTTGCCTCAAGGCGGGAGCGCGCCTGTGCTTCCGTGAAGCTGTTCGCACCGGGCTCGACCGCACCGGTGGTCTGCGGGCTGTCGGCCGGCTTGTGGGTGACCGCAGGATTGGACGAGCCAGTGTTGTTCGTCGGCTGGGTCGCCGAGGTCTGGGCCATCGCCGCCGTGGTCAGGGCCGATAGGACGGCCAGAGTTGCAAAGCCGAGGCGTCTCAAGGTGCTTCTCCTCTGTGTCAAACATGTAGGGGCTCAATGTGCGACTAGCGTGACGGTTCCGACTGCCAGGCTTGTGGGCAGGAGGCTATTCCTGCGGAGGAGGCGGCACGGCTGTTCCCGAACGATGCCGCTGATCCCTCTTCAGAGCCGGGAACTCCCCTTCCCACCGCCCGTTGGTTGTCGCTGAGCGTGAGAGGATCGATGGCCGACCCAAACCCGAACGTGCCCCTGGATGAGCAGGTGCCTGTCCTTGATGATGTCCTGAGGAGTGGTTCCCGAACCGTGGCGGAGGAGATCATCCCGCTCGTCGAGGAGACTGCAACGATCGACAAGCGGCAGGTCGTAATCGGGCATGTGCGGGTGCGGACGGTCACCGGCACAGTCGAGGAGTTGGCTCACGCGTCCGTGCAGCGGGAGGACGTCGAAGTCACTCGTGTGCCCATCGACAGGGTGGTCGAGACCGCGCCCGAGATCCGGACCGCCGGCGATGTCACAATCGTGCCGGTGCTCGAGGAAGTCCTCGTCGTCACGAAGCAGCTCGTGCTCAAGGAGGAACTGCACATCCGGCGCCGCATCGAAACCGAAGCCGTCGAGGTGCCGGTCACCCTACGCAAGCAGCGCGCCATCGTCGAGCGTGAGCCTTCGGATGGCACGACCATCAATGAAGGAGGGACAGAACCGGAAACTGACACCCCCATCCCGCGTTAATCAACCGTAGCAGTTCGCAAGCGTGAGGGTAGGCGTATGCGTCGGTTCCTGCGGGACAATGGGTTGTCGGTCACGTTATTTGCCCTGTTTCTGATCTCCCTTATTGGCCAGGCACTGACCGGCTGGAGAGCCCATGCCGAGGAACTGCGCCTGCACGAGCTGCCCGCGATCGGTTTCGGCAGCTATCTCAGAAGTGGCCACTTCATCTCGGCGACGTTCGAGAACTGGGAAAGCGAATTCCTCCAGATGGCGATGTACGTGCTGCTGACGGTGTTCCTGTTCCAGAAGGGCGCCTCGGAGTCCAAGAAGCCCGACGAGAGCAATCCCGAGGATTAACCGCCGTCCGCCAGACGCCGCGACCCGGATGCTCCTTGGCCTGTGCACCGCGGCGGCCTGCTGCTGAAGCTCTACTCGCACTCGCTGAGCATCGCCCTGGTGGGGCTGTTCATTCTGTCCTTCTGGCTCCACCTGGCGGGGAGCACACGCCGGATGAACGAGGAGGCCCTTCAGCATCATCAGCCGGTGCAGACCATGATCGACACTCTCGCCGAGCCGGAGTTCTGGTATGAGAGCTTCCAGAACTGGCAGAGCGAGTTCCTGTCGATCGGCGTGCTGCTGGTTCTCGGCATCTACCTGCGCGAGCGGGGCTCGCCCGAGTCAAAACCCGTGGCCGCCCCGCACGGGGCGACCGGGCATTGATCAGAGGCAGCATCACTCACGGCGAATCGGGTCGGCCGAACGTGCGCAGAGGGTGCAAGTCCGCCCCTACAGTCCCTCAATCGTTGTCGTTTGGAATGTTCAGCACGTGGCCGCAGGCCTTGCAGTGGACCGCGTCCAGCTCGTGACGCTGTAATCCACACTGCGGGCCCGGGTAGAGCACCTTGCCGCCGGGGCGGAACACGGCTTGCGCCAAGCGCAGGAACAGGCTGATGCCCACGAGCATCATGGCAATTGACAGCAACTCGCCGCTGGTGCTGCCCATCAGCGTGACATCGCCGAAGCCGGTGGTGGAGAGCGCCGCCACCGTGAAGTAGAGCGCGTCGATGAAGTCCTCGATCTTCGGATTGACGCCACGCTGGCTGACGTAGACCACCGAGGCAATCAGGAACACGAAGACGCACAAGTCCAGGGCGGCGTGGATCACCTCCAGGTTGCGCCGCACCAGCGGGAAGCGCCGCTTGAGCTGGCCGAGCACGTTATAGGACCGGATCAGCCGGACGGTGCGCAGGACACGCAGGAAGCCGAGATTGCCACCGAGCGCCGACACGAACAGGGAGGCAATGACCACGAGGTCGACCAGCGCCGCACCGTTGTCGAGGTAGGCCATGGGGTGGCGGTGGGCGAGCATGCGGCCCAGGAACTCCAACGCGAGCAGCACCCCAAGCAGCAGGTCGATCACGCGAAGCCAAGTTGCATCGGCAACGAAGCTGGTGGCGACGAAGTAGCTGACGGCCATGATATCGATGGCCAGCAGGCCTGCCTGGAAGGCGACCGCGGCCGGGCGATGGCCGTAGAACAGCCGCCGCAGCCGGAGCCGAAACCGGCCCAGGGTACTTGATCGCGGGCGCACCGGTTCTACTGCCCGGCTGCGCGAACTGGCGGGCGCCCGACAGGGCCTGGCCTCACACTGACACCAGGAACGCTGAATCCCGTAGCGGCAAGCGCTCGTTTCGGCATGGTCATCTACAAACTCTCCCTACAGCCGTCCCCTTGACGGGCAGCATAGAGGCGCCGGACTTGCAGGGAACAGCGAGTGCCAGACGCCACGCCGTCTGGAAGCAGCCTGGATGTTCCCGCGCGTTCCGCGTTCCCTTTGACACGCTCAAGACAGGGTCCACCTTACGCTTACGGCCAACCTCGTTCCTGCCATCTAGTCCTCCGACTGCCTCGGAAAGAACCGCTGCCGAAGGGACCGCCATTTCTTGATCCCCCAGAGCGTAAACCGGCCGACCGGCTCCCGCAGGAACGCTACGTCATAGGCGATCAGCAGGAGCCCGAGCGGCAGCATCCAGATGCCCAGGAAGGGCAGGATCGAGAAGATGCCGCCCAGCACGAGGAGCACCCCGGCCGGAATGCGGATCCAGCGGGCGTCCGGATGCCGAAGCCTTCGAAGCACACGCGCCACCTTGCCGGGCACTTCATGTTCCAGCTGCCTGAATGCCCGTCGCAGGACAGCCTTGCCGTTACCGCTTGCCATGCTGTCACAAGTGGGGTGCTTCTGGGGCCTCAGCGGGTGCTTCGGCTAATGTGGCGCTCCACCCCTGAGACATCGGCCTCTCCACCCCCGCCGCGATGGCGTCGCTGTACTGGCGCCCTGCCTCGATCAGCCCGGTGTGCCTGGCACGGGTGATCCGTACCAGGTCCGCATGCGGGATCGTGTGCTGCATGTGTTCAGCTGCCTGAGGCAGGAGCGACAGGAACATGAAAGACCTCATTGCTCGATGTGAGAAGCAGGTCCTAAACCTGAGCCAGCTTGGTTCTGTTCCGGCGGACTGAGCGTTTCCGGTCGCAGTACCGCAAAACCAGAAATGCAACAGGCCCGTGCAGGAACACAGGAAAATGCCTGCAGACCACTCGGCACGCATGTCAGACAAGACCTTCGGTGAGGACAACCCTGATCCGCTCCTGGTTTTAGCAACCATCAGCGATCACCTTCGTTGATGCCCGGCACTGTTATGGTGCGCTGCACAACGAGGCTCTATGAAGTTTGCCCCAGACGACTATCTCGCTGTCTTCCCCCTGCACCATGAGGTTGAGATCCATGCTCCAGTCCGTCGGCCCTCCCCGCGCAGGGCTGCCGCGAAGAAGAGGCGGATCTCTCTGGCCCTGCAAGGCGGCGGATCGTTTGGAGCCTTCACCTGGGGCGTGCTCGACCGCCTGCTCGAGGACGGGACCGTTACCTTCGATTCGGTGAGTGGCGCCAGCGCCGGTGCCGTGAACGCCACTCTGCTCGCCTCCGGACTAGCGCAGGGCGGGCCAAGCGCCGCGAGAGCAGGTCTCGAACGCTTCTGGAGACGTGCCAGTGAGGCGGCACCCAGAGCCCACTCTGGGCTCGCTGTTGAGGTCGCTGTCCGCCATCTCTCGCCATATCAGTTCAACCCGTTCAATCTGCATCCGCTGAAGACACTGTTGGCAGAGGAGATCAACTTTGAAACCCTGCGGGAGCAATCAAAGCTTAAGCTGCTGATCGCAACGACGCGGGTGCGGGATGGGCGACTGCGGATCTTCCGCGAAAAGGCTGTCACCCTCGACGTCATCCTCGCCTCGACCTGCCTGCCAGTCCTGCACCATGCGGTGTCCATTGATGGTGAGGCGTACTGGGACGGCGGATACTCGGCCAATCCACCCTTGCTCCCGTTGGTGTCTGCTTCCCGCGCCTCCGATGCACTCGTGGTGCAGATCATGCCCTCGATCGGGGCGGAGATGCCAACCTCTGCGTCGGAGATCCGAAAGCGCATCGAACAGATCACGTTCGCCAGCTCGCTGGCGCGGGACATGGACGCGCTGGCTGCCATGAAGCAACTTGCCGGCCCTCACGAGCAGGGCTCTCGCCTGGCCCGCAAGCTGCAAAAGCTGCGGCTCCATCACATTGCGGCGGAGGCGGAGTATCCGACCCTCTGCGAGGCCAGTGCGCTCAACCTGGACTGGAATTTCCTGCTAGCGCTCCGGGATGCCGGCCGCCGAGCAGCGGAGCGATGGCTCAGTCAGGAATAGGGGCAAACGGGGCGCTGGATCCTCCCTCCCCTGGCGGATTGCAAGTCAGGAACAAAGTCCGGGCCCGGCCATTGAGCTCCCACAAACGGAGGAAAGAGATGGCAGGCAAGGCAAGCTTCACACCCGAGGAATGGGCCCGCGTCGTGGCCAGCCCGATGGTGGCCGGCATGGCGATCACCGCCGCCGACCCGAGCGGCCTCTGGGGCTTGTTGAAGGAGGCTATGTCGGGTGGTTGGGCCCTGCTGGAGGCTAAACAGGGCAGCCAGCAGAACGCGCTCGTCAAGGCGGTGGCCGACGACATTACCACCCCGGAGACACGAACCGCCGCCCGCGACCGGATGCAGGCCCAGTTCAAAGGCGCGCAACTCGGTGAACTGAAGAGCAGGGCCATCGAGGAGTTGCGCGCCGTGTCGACGCTCGTGGAGACCAAGGCCCCTGAAGACGCGGCGGGGTTCAAGGCCTGGCTCAACGAGGTCGCCCGCAAGGCGGCCGAGGCCGGCAATGAGGGTGGCTTCCTAGGCTTCGGCGGGGTGGCGGTCAGCGATGCCGAGAAGGCAACTCTGGCCGAGATCGCAGCTGCCCTCGGCACCTCTGGAGCCGCTCCGGCTGTACCTCCCTCAGCCTGACCAATCGCTGCCCGGTCGACAGGGCTCAGCGGTCCTCCTGCTGGGAGGTGCTGGTGTTTGTCGGGAGATGCCGCGTCACAAGCCACATGACCGAGACGATCAGGACAGCGAAGATGATCCCGGCGGTGGCGATCTGATACATGCCGGCCCCGGCGGCCATGCCGATGGAGCTCGTCATCCAAAGGCTCGCCGCGGTGGTGAGGCCGTAAACACTGCCTCTGGCCACGAAGATCACTCCGGCACACAGGAACCCGATGGCCTGAGCCAGCCCCTGAATGGCCCGGGTAGGGTCCGGGTCGCCCTGTCCCCGGGCCGACACCTCCTCGTAGAGCTCCAGGGCAATTAGCATCGTCATGGCCGAACTGAGCGCCACCAGCATGTGGGTCCGCACGCCAGCCGAGATGCCGCGCACCTCGCGGTCGAGGCCGAGCAACAGCCCGAAGGCAGACGCCAGGCCAAAGCGCCACAGCATCTCGTTGAACGGAATAACCGAGGTTCCCAGGACCTGCTCCACGCCTTGTTTCCCTTTGCATTGCTGATTGTCAGAACTTGCATTGCTGATTGTCAGAACACAAACTTGGCTGTTGTCAGGGATGTTCCTGCCTAAGTTTCGGAACCATGCGGTGAAGATCTCCGCGGTGCGTGGACGTTAGGACCCCAGATACAGTTTTGGCCGAGAGCGCGATGGAGGAGATGTCAATGATCCAGCAGGGGGCAGACCCCTCCTTTGAGGCCGCGACACGAGCCTATCTCGCCTCGATGGCCCACTACTGCACCCTCGACGGGCCGGGTCTTAAGCTCAAGCAGGTGAAGATGCGCGAGAGTCCCTTCGCCTTTCTGCGGGGGACCTTTTACCGCTGGTCCCATCACTTCGCGGCGGTGCCTGACGCAGTCCGATCCGCACCGCCCTTGCTGATCGTCGGCGACATCCATCTGGAAAACTTCGGCACCTGGCGAGACCGCGAGGGGCGGTTGGTCTGGGGTATCAACGACTTCGACGAGGCGGCTGAACTGCCGGTCACCAGCGACCTCGTGCGGCTCGCCACGAGCGCCGTGCTCGAAGTCCGGCGGGAGGCATTCCAGCTCACAGCTTTTGAGGCGGCGGACACGATCCTGGAAGGTTACTGGGCGCATCTGAAGTTTGGCCCCGACCCGTTCATCCTGGAGGACCGGCACGCTTGGCTGCGCGACCTCGCCGCCGCCACCGGGAACAGCGCCCAGAGATACTGGCGCAAACTCTTGAAGCAGCAGGAAGTCAATGAGCATGCCGTCCCGGAGGAGGCACGTGAGCTTCTGCGGTCGCATCTCCCGGCGGGAGCCACCTCGGTCCGGTTCTTCCGCCGACTGGCCGGTCTCGGGAGCCTGGGCCGCCCCCGCTTCATGGCCGTGGCGGAGTGGTGCGGCGGCCTTGTGGCCCGCGAGGCCAAAGCCGCGATCCCATCGGCCGTGCATGTCGCCGTATCCGAGGTCGACGCTCCAATCGGCCCGTCCCGCCGAGCGGTGGAGCAGGCCTGTCGGGCACCGGATCCGGCCCTGCACATCGGCGAGCGCTGGGTGGTCCGGCGGCTTTCGCCTGAGGCGCGTAAGGTCGAGATCGATGAGGTCGAGCATGCCCCTGACCAGAAGCATCTTCTGCATGCGATGGGACGGGAATTGGCCAACGTTCACCTGGGCTCCGCGGGTGGAGCCGCGCCGATCCGCTCCTGTCTTGAGCGGCTGCCCGACGATTGGCTGCGGACAGCATCATGTCTGGCCGCGGCGCGTGTCCAGCAGGACTACGAAACGTTTCTGCGCGGCTCGTGATGTGCGGCGCGCGGCTTCCGATGCTGTCCGGTCAAGGTGGATCTCGCGTGAGGGTCAGGCGTTCAGCTTTCCTCACGGAGGACTCGATGGCCCAATTTCCGCTCACCAAGACACTGACGAACATCACCGTCACCCGCCATGACGGCGAGTACCAGCTTCAGATCGAGGATGAAACGGGCGATGTCGCTGTTTACCACACCGGATCCGGGCAGATCCTTCAGCTTGCCGACGATCTCGACGATCTGCTCGCGGAGGAGGAAGGGGAGCAGGCCGAGAGCTAACCGTGCGGGCCGCTCCATGCTCCTTCGAGCGGAACACCGGACCTGGGTCGCACGAGCCTGCTCGACTCAGATGACCTTCGCTCCAACTGCCTGAGCCTTCTGGATCAGGCTTTGCACGCAACGATGCCGTGCGGAATGCCGGACGGCCGCCGCCACGCACGGGCATCCGTGGTCTTCCAGAAAGGTCGCCAGGAAAGTGAGTTCTTCGGCCAGGCAAGCCTCTTCCGATGCCGCTTGTTCCAGAGCGGCAGCGTGGTTGCGGGGTGTCAGGTGCGATCCGCATCCGTCGGGCATCGGCAGGCTCTGGTTGTGAGGGCTGAGTGGTCCACAGGTGGGATGAGCCTAAACCGATTACAATCGGTCGCTCACCATCAGGTCTTTGATCCGGCGGCGGCGAGCCGGTGTTGTCAGTCGCCATCGGGCCTCGTCTTGGAGGGCCTGGACGTCAGGTCCGGCGTTTCCGGCCTCTCACAGGCACTTCGGAGCTGGTCAGCGAGGCTGGCAGGATCGCCTTGGCGGCATTGGTGATCACACCGGCGGTCGCACTGGCGGCTTCCCGCACCAGCTCTCGTGCGGCCGAGCCCGCCTCCGCACCCGCTCCGAGAGCCGCTCCGCCGGCGTCGCCGACCTGCCGCATGCTTGGACGCTCCTTCACCAGGGCTGCGGCGGCCGCTCCGGCTGCGGCGATCAGTACATCGGCCAGGATCTCCCGCGTCTGCGGGTCGGCCAGCAGAGGATCGAGCCACCCGGACTTGCGCAGGCCCTTCGGCACCTTCACGCCGGCAATCCTCTTGGGGACCTTGGTTTTGCTTTTCGCCATGGGCAGTTCTTTCATCGGCTGCTCAACGAGGGTCGCGCCATGAACGGCAAGCGTGCGACAGGACTGCGTTCGACCTGAGGGTGGACGTGTGACTGGAGATCCTATCCGCCGCCGATTTCCTCAATGACCACACCGGTGCCGCCGCAGATCGGGCAGTCCTTCTCTCCAAGCTTTCCGCTGCCCTGGCACTCCCGGCAGATGTTCTCGCCTGCTCCGGGCGTGCCAAGCTCGGCTTGGTCCCCTGGATTGAGCTTCGGCTTGTCGGGATGAACGGTGACGGGCTTTTCGATGGCCATAATCTTCCTCCCTAGCAAGTCTGGAGTAGAACGCGGCGGTCAGCACCCCGGTTGCCCTGGCGCGTTCGTCCAGGGCTGCTGCAGCTGATCTCCTCACTGGGAGCGATCGCTACAGCGAGGCCGAGCTTGGCAACGAATGTGTCACCCAGCACATCCAAGCCCAGCGTTCTACCGTACCGTAAGAAAGGTGCGATTGAGCGCCTCGCATGTTCTCGGCGGCAACGAAGGCCATCAAGTGATGGGGGTTACCATGGTCATGAGCAATTCCTCGGCATCCCCTTCAGGTAGGCTGACGGCCTCGGAGTGGGCGGCCATCACCAGCTCCCTTGCCTTCATCGTAATCTGGCTCGGAATCTCATTTGCCTGAGGCGGGCTGCTGCGGGAATCTGGCTGGCGATGCACCCCCGTTGCCGACACCGATGCAATGGAGGCACTGAAAGTACGAGAGGCGGCCATGACCCCAGTGATCCGCCCCGCCACACCCGCCGATGCCGAGGCGTGCGGGCGCATCATCTTCGAGGCCTTCAGCGGCATCGCGGACCAGCACGGCTTCCCATGGGATTTCCCGTCGGTAGAGGCGGGAGCGCAGCTTGCGACGACCTTCATTGAGGCTCCATCGATCTATGGCGTGGTGGCGGAGCTGGACGGGCGGGTGGTCGGCAGCAACTTCATGGCCGAAGGCGATCCGATCCGCGGCATCGGGCCGATCACCGTCGATCCATTCGTGCAGGGCAGCGGTGTCGGGCGGCGGCTGATGGAGGCCGCCCTGGCCCGGGCAGGCGACGCTCTGGGCGTGCGCCTCGTCCAGGATGCCTTCAACACCCGTTCGATGTCACTCTACGCCGCGCTCGGGTTTGATGTTCGAGAGCCGCTCCTGTTAATGCAGGGCACGCCCCGTAGCGGACCTGATCTGAGCTATGCCGTCCGGCCGATGATCGCCGCAGACGCGGACGCCTGCGGAGCGCTCTGCACCGCCGTCCATGGCGTCGAGCGCACCCACGAACTCCAGGAGGCACTGCAGCTGTTTGCCCCGTTCGTGGTCGAGCGGGAGGGCCGCATCACGGGCTATCTCTCGGCGGCGACGTTCTGGCTGATGAACCATGGCGTCGCCGAGACCGAGTTGGACATGCGGGCGCTCCTGGCCGGCGCGGGAGCCTTGAGCCCGGAGCCGCTCTCCCTGCTCCTGCCGACGCGGCAGACCAACCTGTTCCGCTGGTGCCTGCACCAAGGGATGAGGGCCATCAAGCCGATGACGCTCATGACGATGGGCCACTATCAGGAGCCAAGGAGCTGCTACTTCCCCTCTGTCCTCTACTAAGGCGTCATGACAAGGGTTTCTACTAAGGCGTCATGACAAGGGTTATGGAGAAGCCTTTGCAGCATCGGAACCTCCCCGCCGCATTTGGTGGCGGGGCCGTCATCGGCATCCTCGGCGGGCTGATCGGTCTCGGTGGCGCCGAGTTCCGGCTGCCGCGGCTCATCGGCCTGTTCCGCTTCGCTGCCCTCGAGGCCGCGATCCTGAACAAGGCGTCGAGCCTTGTGGTGGTCCTCGGCGCTGCCGTTCCGGGCCGGAACCGTGCCCTTCGGACTCATCGCAGCCCACTGGCCTGTCATCCTCAACCTCCTGGCCGGCAGCCTCCTGGGGGCTTGGGTAGGCGCCGGGTGGGCGACCCGCCTGAAATCCGAGACCTTTTACAAGGCAATCGCGGTGCTTCTGGTCGCCATCGCGGGGGTGTTGGTGTTCGGCCATAACGCGAGCGCTGGACAGCCCCTGCTGATCGGGGCGGCGCAACTCGTCTCCGGCATCGTTGCCGGGTTCGTGATCGGCATCGTCGCCTCCCTGCTCGGCGTGGCCGGAGGCGAACTCCTGATCCCGACCCTGGTGCTGCTGTTCGGGACCGACGTCAAGCTGGCCGGGAGCCTGTCTCTCGCCGTGAGCCTACCGACCATGCTCGTTGGGTTCACCCGCTACAGCCGTGACCGGAGCTTTGCGGTTCTCGGCCGCAACCATGCCTTCCTGCTCACCATGGCCGCAGGTTCGGTTACCGGCGCGCTCATCGGCGGCCTCCTGCTCGGCGTCGTTCCCGATGCCGTCCTGCTTCCAGCCCTGGCAGTCATCCTGCAGGGTTCAGCCGTGAAGGTCTGGCGGCACGGCTGACGTCATAAGGGGACGATCGGACCATTGCGGTCCGCTTTCTCACCGGTGCATGACCCATACCCTCACGCGAGGGTCACTGTCAGCCGCTGCGGTTGCTCAGGCGGCGAGCGCCCGGATGCGCTCCTCCACGGCCTCGAGCTGCCGGACATACGGCGCCCGCCGCTTGCGGTGGCGTTCCTCCAGCCTGCGGATCACGCTCTGCTTGAGCCACTCGTCGGCGGTGCTGTTCCTGACGATCGCCACCTCGGTCTCATGCACGAGGTCGATGTCGGCCAGGGTAGCGAGGATCGATTGCAACAAGGGCTGGATGTCGGACGGGTACACGCGGGGAGCGTTCCCCATGGCCGAACGAGAGAACTGTCCAGACGTGGTGGGCATAGGCTTCCTCCGATGCCAACCGGCTCTTGCCGTGTTCTCGCTGCTACGTGGGAGGAGCCGCGATGAGCCGCAACCTGCTCCAAAAGAGGTAGTGTTGGAGCTGGTGGCTTGAAGCCTGTCAGGCGGCGCGGGGTGGCGCCGCCTCGGCGGGCATGCCGTCCTGGATCGCACCCCGGAGCTGCTCACGCAACTCAGGCGTGTCCTGGTGCCCATGCACCGCCACCGCATGCTGCACGGCTGCGTCGAGCAGTTCGGCTTTGGTATCGGCGATGATGGTGATCGAGCAGTTCATCTCGCTCGCAAAGGCACGGCAGTCGATGAACTCGCGTTCCATGGCAGCTTCCATGATCGCAGCAACCCCGCCCGTCAGGCGCCCCTGATTCTAAGACCGGGTCCATCGTGCTTCCGTGTCGCCGTGTCTTGGGAACCAGGAAGATTGAGCCGGGTTACGGGGCTAGGAGCAGCACTGGGCTGCTTGCCGGGAGCGGGCAGTCTTTCATGGCCGGAGGAGGCGGTGCTTCAACACCTGGGACGATGGTGTGTTGCCGTGGGATTGCTCCTCGCCCTGGCAGCCTGCGATCATGGCGATGTCCCCGCCCTGAGGGAACGGGCACAGCAGGCCTGGAGCGAGGTCCAGAACCAGTACCGCCAACGCGCCGATCAGGTACCGCCGCTGGTTGAGGCGGTGCGCCGCAAGGCACCGGCTGAGCGCGAGGTGCTGGCTGAGGTCATGGCGGCCCACGACGAGGTGGTGGCCATCCGCAATGCGGACGGGTTCCTGGCCGAGCCAGAGCGCTTCCGCCACAACGAGCAGGCCCAGCAACGGCTCTCCGATGCCCTTGAGCGGCTGTACGCGACCGTCAAGCGCTATCCCGAAACTCACGGGCGACACGGCCTTGCAGAACCGGCTGCGGGAGTTCCAGCGTCAGGAGGCCCGGCTGGTGGTGGCCCGCAGCGATCTCACCAGCGCGGTCCGTGCCCACAATGAGGAATTGCGCGGGTTCTCAGGCGCCTGGGTTGCCGCACTACTCAACTCGAAGGCCAAGGCCCTGACCACCTTTGCGCAGGCTGAAATTGAGCAGCCGCCGGCTCCAGCCCGACCGTAGCCCGGTGCGCCTGCAAGGAACAACGGACCCAGAGGAGAGTGGATGATGCGGTAATTCAGCCTGTCAGCGTTGCTCGCAGTCGCGATCATGACTGGATCGGCTCAAGCCCAGGTGCCGGAGGAGGTCGAGGCCTGCCGGTTGGCCGGCCTGGTGGCCCTGAAGGAGCGGTCCCCGGCGATCAAGGACCTGACCTTCGACATCGATGGGCTGGCGATCTCCAAGGCAAACACCAAGGTGGAGGACACCCCGGTAAAGATGGTGATCATGGGCGACGCCTATCTCCAGCGCGAGAAGACCGACAAGCCCAACCGCTTCGTCTGCCTGATTAGCGAGAAGGGCAAGGTCCTGCTGACCTTCTTCACCGAGCAGTAGGCAAGGCTTCGCCTAGCCGCGAACAGGGCCCGAATGCGGCCTCCGAAGAGCAGTGTCGGATTGACAGAGGCGAGGCGGGGAGATCACCATTCGAAGGTGGGGGCACGCCACAAGGATGGCTGCCATGGACACTTTCGACCACATCCTGAATTGGAAGCTCAAACAGGGCTCGCACACGTTCCCAGGCAAGGATGGCGGCACCTGCATCAACGAAGCGGCCGTCGTCGCGGCCGGTTTTCCGTACCGGCCCGTCCGCTCCGTGCAGGACATGCCGAACTGCTTCTCGCGCCCGATCTGCGCGCTGGCGATGCAGCTGAACGACGAGGCTAATGACGAGGAGCGTCAGCTCCTGTTGCCATATGTGACCCGCCTGGCCTGCGCCGGCACGCCGGAGGTGGAGCGCGCGCGGGAAATCTACATCTCAACGCGCCTGAGATGGCGCCAGCCGTTCCGGGACCGTCTGGCGACCCTTGAGGGCGCGCTGGCCATCGGGCGCCAGGCCGACGCGCTTGCGCCGGAGGAGGTGAGGACACGCCTGGAGGGCGTGCAGAAGCGGGCCGTATCACCCGCTTCGCGGGACGAGCATCCGCTACTCACCACGGTTCAGGGTTGGCTTGCCGGAGTTTTCTAGGGCGCCTGTAGCTGACGAGCTTGGCATGGCGGCCCATCTACGCGGCTCGCTCTCATAGCTGGGTTAATGCGACACGTTAACTGCCGCCAAGCGCATGTAGGCCGATTTGATTGTCGGACAGGATCAAGCAGCAATGCTGGTTGCGGCTTTCCATTCCGCTAACGCGTTGAAGCGGTGCCGATGGGTGCCGTCACTCCGCAGCGCGGACGCTCCGACGAAGGCTGAAGCCATGCTGGCGAACGAAGGCTGCAACGAAGGTGCCGGCCATGAGCAGAACAATGGTCGGGGCGGGGGCGCTGTCGAGGAAGAAGCTGAGATAGACACCAGTGAAGGATGCGACCACGGCAACCAGCACCGACACGACCAGCATCGTCCCGAACCGCTTTGTCAGGAGAAACGCCACCGCGCCCGGCGTGATCAGCAGGGCAATGGTCAGAATGATGCCGGTCGCAGTCAGTGCACCCACAATCGTCAGGGAGAGCAGGGACAGGAAGCCGTAGTGGAGAAGCCGCACCGGCAGCCCCATGGCCTGGGCCTGCTGCGGATCAAAGGCATGGAGCAGCAGATCCCGCCACTTCAGGGCAATGATGACCAGAACGACCGCGGCGATGATCCCGCTCCGCAACAGATCCGGCCAAGCCACGCCAAGCATGTCGCCGAAGAGAATGTGGTCGAGATGCACCTCCGTCTCGACCTTGGTGTAGAGCACGATGCCGAGGCCGAACATGCCGGAGAACACGATGCCCATGACCGTATCCTCCTTGATGCGACTGTTCTCCTTGAGATAACCAGTGGCGAGTGCACAGATCATGCCCGACGCGAAGGCGCCCACCGCCAGGGGCAGGCCCGCGATATAGGAAAGAACAACGCCGGGCAGCACCGCATGCGAAATGGCATCGCCCATCAGCGACCAGCCCTTGAGCACCAGGAAGCACGACAACAGTGCCGCCGGCACCGCAACGAGCAGGGCGATCACGAGAGCTTCGCGCAGGAACGGAAAGGTGAAGGGCCGAGCGAGCGTGTCGAGCAGGCCAATCATGGGCTCGCCTCCGATGCCGCCCGCATGCGCCGGCGAGCGGCGAGCAGCCCATGCTTGGGCGCGAGGACGAAGGCGGTCAGGAAGACCAGCGTCTGCAGGACGATGATGACGCCGCCGGTGGCGCCATCGAGAAAGTAGCTGAGATAGGCGCCGATGCCGCTCGAAAGTCCGCCGACTGCCACGCTGATCAGGATCAGCCGCGGAAAGCGGTCGGTCAGAAGATAGGCGGTGGCACCCGGCGTCACCACCATGGCGATCACCAGGAAGGCCCCAACCGTCTGCAGCGCCGCAATCGTGCAAGCGCTCAGAAGGGTGAAGAACAGGACTTTCATAGCGGAGGGATTGATGCCGACCGAGCGGGCGTGATTCTCGTCGAAGAAGGTAACGAGGAGGTCCTTCCATTTCACCAGCAGAATGGCGAGAGACACGCCTGCGATAATGACGAGTTGCAGCGTGTCCTCGGGCGTCACCGCCAGGATGTTGCCGAGAACAATCGTCTGGATGTTCACGGAGGTGGGCGAGAGCGACACCATGAACAGCCCGAGGCCGAAGAACGAAGTGAAGATCAGCCCGATGATGGCGTCTTCCTTGAGCTTCGTGCGCTGGTTCAGGAACAGCATGGCGCCGGCTGCCAGTGCACCGGAGAGGAACGCCCCAGCGGAGAAGGGCAGGCCGAGCATATAGGCGCCGGCGACGCCCGGAACGATGGAGTGCGAGAGCGCATCGCCGATCAGCGACCAGCCCTTAAGCATCAGATAGGCGGAGAGGAAGGCGCAGACGGACCCGACGAGGGCGCTCACCCACATAGCGTTGACCATGTACTCGTAGGAGAACGGCTCAAGCAGTTGGGCCATCAAGTGTGCTCGCTCCCTGCGGCAGGCGCATCGGCTGTCGTATCGTTTGCCCCATCCGGGGCCTTGTCCGCGTAGATGATCAGCGGCCGCTCGTCGTCGGAGATGACGTCGACCGAAGCGGCGCCCGCGTGACGGGCGGCATCGAAGACGAAGTGCCGGAGCACGCCGCCGAAGGCCCTTTCCAGGTTCGATTGGGTGAACACCTCCTCCGTCAGCCCGGCAGCGAGCACGGTCCGATTCAGCAGAACCGCTCGATCACAGAACTCTGGAACACTGCCGAGATTGTGGGTCGAGACCAGGATCACCCGGCCCTCATCCCGCAACCCGCGGAGCAGCGCGATGATCGCCTCCTCTGTGGTCACGTCGACGCCGGTGAAGGGTTCGTCGAGGAGAATGACGTGGGCGTCCTGCGCCAAGGCGCGTGCCAGGAAGACCCGCTTCTTCTGCCCCCCTGAGAGTTCGCCGATCTGACGCTTCCGGAAGGGGCTCATGCTAACCCGGTCCAGCGCCACGTCCACCGCCTCCTGGTCCTGGCGCCGGGGCAGGCGCAGCAGGTTCATGTGACCATAGCGGCCCATCATCACGACGTCCTCGACCAGGACGGGGAAGTTCCAGTCGACATCCTCACTCTGGGGCACATAGGCGACGACATTGCCCTTGAGGGCTTGCGCGACGGAACTGCCGAGGATCGAGATCGATCCAGGCGAGACGGGGACAAAGCCCATGACGGCTTTGAACAGGGTCGACTTGCCGCTGCCGTTGACCCCCACTAGGGCGGTGATTGTGCCGCGCGGGATCGCAAAGCTCACGTCGCGAAGCGCGGTATGCCCGTTGCGGTAGGTGACTGTTGCGCCGCTCACAGCCAGACCCGCGCCCACGGCGCCTGAACGGGGGCCGGCTCGTTGGGCGGTTACATTCATTCGGTGAGCCCCTTGGCGATGGTCTCGGAGGTGACCCGCAGAAGATCGAGATAGGTCGGCACCGGGCCCGCGACGTCGCTCAGGGAGTCAACGTAGAGGACACCCCCGTACTTGGCGCCGGTTTCGCGGGCGACCTGCTTCGCCGGATCGGGCGAGACGGTGCTTTCCGAGAACACAGTTGGGATGCTGTTGGCGCGCACTGCATCAATGACCTTGCGCACCTGCCGCGGCGTGCCCTGCTGATCGGCGTTGATCGGCCAGAGGTAGAACTCCTTCAGGCCGAAGTCGCGGGCAAGATAGCTGAACGCGCCTTCGCTGGTCACGAGCCAGCGCCGCTGCTCGGGGATCGCCGTCAGGGTCGACCGGATCGGCGCGACGGTGGCCTGGATCCGTGCCTTGTAGGCCTCTGCATTGGCCCGGTAGGTCTCAGTATTCCCGGGGTCGTGTTTGACGAGCGCGTCGCGGATGTTGTCGACATAGATGGGCGACATCCAGGCATGGGGGTTGGGCTTGCCGGTGTAGGGGCCCTCCTGGATCCCCATCGGCTTCACCCCCTCGGACACCACGACGCTGGGAACCTCCTTCAGGTTGCGGAGGAACTTCTCGAACCAGAGTTCCAGATTGAGGCCATTCCACAGGATGAGCTTGGCGTCCTGTGCCCGCAGGATGTCGCCTGGCGTCGGCTGGTAATTGTGGATCTCCGCTCCAGGCTTGGTGATTGATTCCACGATGGCTGCGTCGCCAACCACGTTCTGCGCCATGTCGGCAATGACCGTGAACGTCGTGACAACCTTGAACTTGCCCTCAGCTCCTTGAGCGGATGACGCAGCGGCGAACAAGGTTGCAAGGACCAGCAGCACGGGAGGAAGCTTCATCAGGGTCTCCTCAACAGTCGTCCCAGCAGTTTATGCAGTTGCAAATTATTTGCAACAAGCTTCCTCGGTTTAGCCGCGCTAATGGCCGAAAGCTGATATCATTGAAGGATGGGTGCTGTGCCTCCAATGCGCCTCGTCCGCCTCGCGCATGACTCGCTCAATGCAGTTCAACAATCTGCTGCGGATGCTGTAATCCTTCACCAAAGGTTTCCCGGCGGAGTTACGGCTGCAGACTCTGCTTCGGTATGCGTCAAGACCTATAGCCCGTGGCACGCGCATGCGGCTCGCTCGCGCATGGCTAAGCAGCCATTCTGCTTGGCGAAGCTGTGACGTGAAACAGATAGAAGCCGTTGAACCGCACGCCGACCGTGGCAGCCCGATCCTCGAAGCCCGCAGGCGCTGGTTCTGCTGCACGGAGCGACCGTTCAAACGTCCAGTCTTTCGGAGCAAGAAAGCTGGGAACGGGGCGGTGTTCCGGTACAGCGCAGAAAAGGTCAGGCCGCTGCCTGTTTCGGAACAGGTTATAGGTGCACTCGCGTGCGGGTGGACTGGCAGAAACCAGCAGCGGATCGGACATCTCGGGAGATCCCCTGGAAGCTGGCGCTCTTGTCATTTGTTGGTTCGGAGCGGCTGTTGCAAGCTTTACAAGATCCAGCAGAAATTTTGTATCATCCTCACGAGGTATCTGCGTGGGGAACAATGCGCATAGATGAAGCTTCCTTCCGCCTTCATCAGCGGCTCGTAGAGTGAGGGAGCTCCAGGATCGTTCATTGAGGTCGGACACCATCGTCCCCATATCTGGAAATGATGAACGACGCTGCCATAGACGCTGATGCACTCGGCCCTCCCACCCTAATTGCGGCAGACGGCTCGTTGCGGCGGGTCGGCGTCGAGATCGAGTTTTTGGGTCCGAGCGCACGGGCCGCTGCCCAAGCCCTTTCTATTGATCTTGGCGGAACCTGCCAGGCTGAAGATCCGCATGCCTTCAGGGTCAGCGGCGTTGGTCTGGGCGACCTGCTGGTCGAAACCGACCTGCGGCACGTCCACCCTGATCGACATCCAGAACTCGGTGTGAGGCTCGGTCGTCGCATGGCCGCATGGCTCGGCACAGTGGCCTCGCCTTTCGTCCCGCGGGAGCTCATCACCGCACCCATACCCATCGGCCGGCTCCAGGAGATGGATCTGGCCGTGTCCAGCTTGCGGACTGCAGGAGCTCATGGTCATGGGGCTGTGCTTTGGGATTCGCTAGGGCTCCACTTCAACATCGATCCACCGCGCCTCGACGCAGCGACGGTGACGGCGTTTCTCAAAGCCTTCCTTCTGGTCAGCGATCGCCTCCGACAGGAGATTGTACGCGGGAGCTTTCGGCGTGCGCTCGTCCTTCCGCCTGACTACCCGCAAGCCTACAAGCAACGCGTGCTCGATCCGGACTACTGGCCTGACCTGCCGACCCTGACGGATGACTACCTAGTGGCGAACCCGACCCGAAAACGAGGGCTCGATCTTCTGCCGCTTCTCGCCCACTTCGATGAGCAGCGGGTGCGCTCCGTTCTGCCCCATGAGAAGATCGGTTCCCGGCCAGTGTTTCACTATCGGCTGCCGCAGGCGCACCTGAGCGATTTTGCATGGAGCATCATGCCGGACTGGGAGCGCTGGCTACTCGTGGAGCGTCTCGCCTCACATTTGGAAGAGCCTGGCGAGAAGGGGAGGGTGGCCCTGAGCCCATCGGCTTGAACCCCATCCAGCTGGCAAAGCACACCCTTACATTCAAGCGCCCAAAGCAGTCGCTTTTCTTCACCAGCGATGTGTTGGGCACCAACTCTTGTGCGATTAAGGATGTTTGCAGGATTGCGTACCACTCCGTCACAGGTGCTGCCTACACTCGCCTGAGCCTTTCAGAGGGGTTATGGCATGAAGAGGTTGGTCACGGTCACCGGTCCGATCGCAGCCGCCCAGATGGACGGGTACCTCATCGAGGAGCGCCTCCTCGATCACATCATGATCCAGGTGATCGACAGAGGCGGCGGAAACCTGGAGATCGCCTTCCATGAAAGAGACCAACGCTACCTGTCGCAGTTCTCTGCCGAGCAGTTGGCTGAATGGCTGCAGGAAGCCATGCTCCACGTCGAAGCGGCATGCCCGCTAGAGACACCAGATGGAAAGTCGGCCTGGATTATGGACGAGGTACCATCCAGACCAAAGTTCCCCATTAAGGCGATGAGGCCCGCACGCCAAGAGCATGACCTTCCACCTGGATTGGAATTCCTGAGACGCGACTGACTGTCATTAGATGGTCCCGCGAGATAGCCGGACTACAGTAGCATCTCTCCGATGCGATCGGTCACGGAAAGGACCTCATTGCAGCACAGCTCTGGATCGTTTTAAGTTCCATAATGCTTGTTACCGATCGTTGCGCTGTAGGCGCAAAGTTAAAATGTCCCGATCCTGGGGCATCAGGGCAGATGGCGGAAGCTTTCGAAAATCACATCGTAAAAGCCTTCCGGATCAACATCACGGACCACGTAAGCGTTCTTTTGCCGGTTGGTGACACCCCACCAATCGATCACAGTCATCCCAGTTGTCAGAGGAGAGGTCGTCTCAATCTCGACATTCACAGGGAGGCCCGAGAACAACTCGGGTCGCAATAGTCAGACAACTGTCGTTGGATCGTGCATCGGGGCGCGGTCAGCTCCGTACTTCAGCCAGTCAAACTGCTTGGTGTAGGTGAGGAGTTTCGCAAAGATCGGACCGACCTTGTGGATCCGTCGCAAACAATTTGTTTCAGAGTTTCAGGTATTGTTCTCCCGTATCTCAATGGCGGAGGACACAGTGTTTAAGGGCAGGCATTTTGATCGATCGGTGATCCTGCTCTGCGTCCGGTGGTATCTCGCCTAGAACCTGAGCCTGCGAAATCTCGAGGAGATGATGGCTGAGCGCGGCATCTCTGTCGATCACGCAACCATCCATCGCTGGACGGTGCATTATGCCCCGCTGCTTCTGGATCGCTACAACCAGCGGAAGAGAGCCGTCGTGGGGAAGTGGCACATTGATGAGACCTACGTCAAAGTTCGTGGCCAGTGGCGGTATTTGTACCGCGCCATCGACAGCAACGGCGACACGGTGGAATTCTGGTTCAGCGAGCGGCGAAACCTCACTGCCGCGAAGCGTTTCGTGCGCAAGGCGCTGAAGCGGCATGGCCGGCCCGAGCGGATCGTGATCGATGGTAGCCAGACCAACAAAGAAGCGATCCTGTTGTGTGATGCAGAGAGCCGTCTGCAGGATTGCTCAAGGCGCCGGCAACAGCCGATCCGAATCCGGCAGAGCCGCTACTTGAATAACCGAATTGAGCAGGATCATCGCGCGATCAAGCGCCGGGTCCGACCGATGCTCGGGCTCCAGTCCGCGGCCACTGCCCGTGTGATCCTTGGCGGCATCGAGATGGTGCATATGATGCGCAAGCAGCAGGCGAAGTATGCCTGCAATAGGCAGCTATCGCTCTCAGAGCAGTTTGACAGGCTCGCCGCATGAGCGTGTCATGAAGACCTGCTCCATTCTCGCCCCTGTTCCGGATTTGCGACGAAGCCTCGAGCGGTGATCTCGTCGTCCGAAAAGCGCTCTGTTGCCATGAAAGCTCTCCTACCAAGCAGAGGGATGATGGCGGCGGAGTGTGACCGGAAGGGGTCCGAATTCGCGCGTCTGGTCGAGGCGGGCCCAACCGCCTCTCAGAGGGAAGAAGCACCGGCACCTATGGAATAGCGAGAGCTCGGGCCTAATCTTTCAGGATCAAGTCGAGATGGGAAGCCAGAGGTCATCCGCTGACGATAGGCAGAGGGCGGGGCCTGTAGCTCAATTGTCAGAGCCGGCCGCTCATTACGGACTAGTTCCTGGTTTGAGTCCCTCCGCCCACGCTAGCGATTTGCTAGACTGCTTAAAAAGTGGCACCGGCCAGCGAGATCTCCTGCAAAGGCCGCTCGCATCGACTGAGGAAACCGGAGTGCTGACCGGTGCCGCGGCCTCGGGAGCGGGATCATTGCGAGATGATGCCGGGCGAAGCCGAAGCGACAAACTTGCTTGGGATTGTGACGGTTTGGCGGCTATCTACTGCGTCGCGATCCTCAGGGCCCATCCAAAGAGGGCAAGGCCGCCGATCAGGCCAGCCCACTCGATCGAGCGCGCGAACGGAAGGCCGAATGGATCAGGAGCTTGGGCCTCGGCGTACATGTTAGGGCGCTGCTTCATGACCTTCACTGATGGCTCACATACGAACAGTGTTGAACGCTACAGCCAGAAGCCCAACGGCACAGGCGAGAGCCACTAAATTGCACAGGTGCGCCGCTAGATCATGAGCAAGATGGGTCTCGGTCTGATTCATCGCCCAACTTTTAACCAAGCGATCCGAAGCTGAGCAATTATTCTTTTTGGTGAACGCATTGCGAGGTTAGCCTTTGAGGGCTTGGCACCTCAAGCCATCAGCAATCCCCAAGGGGGGAACCAACCGCAACGAGAGAGCAAGTCCTTTCTCAAGGACGTCCTTGCCGAGATCCTCTAAGCGCCTATGAGCCCACCTCGCTCCTACCCCACGGGAGCGGACGGTCCGCCCATGATTGAGGCCGTCCCTGAAACGGGGTGTGAAGAGCGACGCTCGTACCAAGGACGCGCCCTTTGCCGCCACCGGCTTGGCCGTTCATCGACCCCAGTCGCCTCAGGAGAGGAAAGTGTGCCGAAGGCGTATATCGGCCTGTTCCGTTCTGGCGCTTTCCCAGATCGTTTGAAACCGTTGGTTAACCATGAGGGCGCATGCTTTTCCATGTGCTTCAAGGGCTGGGCGGGCTTCCTCGTACCTGGAGACGGTTGCTCATGGAGGAGAACCAATTCACCGACACAATTGAAGAGAAGTTGGCCCTGATCTCGCCAACTGTGAAGGCCATTGAGTTCGGAGGAGAGCTACCCTACCTCCGTGAATTGCAGACGCTCCTCAGACAGCACCTGGCGAGCCTTGTGGTTTTGTTCGAGCGAGATCCTGGCCTGGATGCCGCAACAGCCGACCTGTACGCGGCAGCGGCTGCTGTTGTGCAGGACACCACAGCAGCCTCCCAGCCTCTGGCCCGCAAACGCCGTCTGCTCAAGGAAGCCCAGGTCCGCTTCCAGGAGCGCATCGCGACCGCACGCCCGAATGGACGACGAGACTGCGCCGCTTGGCGACAGAAGGAGCTCTTTCTTGCCGCCTGATCCAGGCCCGGGTTCCGCCTCAGCCCTATGTGTGTGCCGGAACCCAGTCGCCTGCGCTTCCGGCTACAGGAGTTGCTTGTCCGTTTTGTCCGATTGCACAATCACTCACATGATCCTGTGCTGCCCCAAGATCCTGTGAATTCGCATTGTCATGGTTATTGAGGCTGCGGCCATCTGGTGGTTTCAATCGTGGGTGGCAAACCCTTTGCCCATCGACTGACTACTAAAGGGCTTTTGGTTTCAGTGTAGGGCATAGCCGGCATGCCTGAACCAGCCCTGAGCATCTTTTGCAGTGATGGTGTCGAGGGCGGGTTTGAGCTCGGCTTCCAAGGCTTCAAGAGTGCGTGGCG
>NZ_JAMXFI010000132.1:0-22441 GCF_025460875.1 Microvirga yunnanensis | reverse complement strand
AACGACAACCCAACGCTTGTCCTGCTCCGGCTGGTATGTGTCTTCGACCAGCGCGAACCCGAGCTTGTTGACATAAAAATCGATGGCCTCATCGTAGTCGCGGACCACGAGGGCAATATGCGCGATGTTCTGCTTCAAACCAATCTCCTGTGTCAGATCCATGTTGCACCATAAGGCTGTCAGCTCGTCTCAGGCATTCTGGGCAGCAGCCGAAGCAAGCCGACGGACAAGGCATGAATCGCGCCGGTCACTAGACCGAGGGCCCACAGACCCTGGTGAACGAAAGGCGCGGCGATGATCGCGCCCAAACTGGTTATGGCCAGGATGAAGAAAACGATCAGAGCCGAGCCGCGAGCGCTGCTGGTGCCGGACGCGACGATCCCGCGATAGAACCCAAGTGGGCCACGAAGTCCCAGACCCACGTTCATCGGCAGGAACAAGGCGGGAAGCAGTGTGCTGTCGTTCCCGCCAGCGAGAGCATAGGCCAGGATCATGATGGCGCTTGCCAGGGCCATGGCGGTCCCGACGAAGATGATACGCTCGGTGCCCCACCGCTCGGCGAAGCGCGACGTCAGATTGGCCGCAGCGATGAAGCCGAGGACGCCGCATACCTGCATGGCAATGAAGTGATCGAGCGTGCCGTCCATGGTCCCGACGATCACGGCCGGGGCGCCGAAGACGAAGACAACCAAGCCGGCCAATGTCATGGCCTGTGACAGTGCATACCGCATGAATATAGGGTCCAGAAGGGGCGCCCCGTAACTGCCCTGCGCACCAGCCGCCTTCGGCTGTTGCGGCAGCCCCAGTACGAAGATCAGCGCTGCCGCGACGATCGCTATAACTCCGACAAGCGCGAACGAGCTTTGCCAACCGAACTTGGCGACGAGAAAGATGCCGAGGATGGGCGCGAGGGCAGGCACGAGGAATTCGACGCTGCCGAGTAAGCCAATGGCACGAACCCCGGCCTTCTCGCTGAAGATCTGCCTGATGATGGTGGGTCCGAAGACAGGTGCGGCCGCCGATGCGGTGCCCTGAACGAAGCGCAGCACGACCAAGGTCCAGATGTCCGGTGAGAGGGCGCAAGCCAGCGATGCGACCGCAAAGACCGAGAGCGAGGATGCAACCAGGGTTCGCAGGGACACGCGATCTGCTAAGGCCCCGAAGAGCAGGAGGCCTACTGCCGTGCCGGCGACGTAGGAGGCCAGCACGAGCTGAGCGGTGGCTTGGGTTGTCACAAAGATCGCTGGCAGCGCCGGCACGGCCGGCAGGATGAGGTCGGTACCTGCCAGGGACAGGACTGCGCAGAGCATCAGCAGAGCGAAGACGACACTACGACGGAAGCCCGTGATGGGACCCTCTCGCCGATCTCGAGGAGATGCAAGCATGATTGAAGGCATCTTTAAGTTCTGGAAGGCCGCTTGTCGCATCGTCTCCGGGCGGGAGAGGACGGCCTGGCCGAGTCCCGCTGCTATCCGGAGACGCACATAGGGCCTGCGCCCGCCGGGCGACCGGCGAACGGAACATTAGCTGCAGCAATGTTCTGCATCAAAGACATTGGGATTAAATACCACGCCCCAGGCGCCGGGACAAGTCGCGTGAGCTTCTTATGCGCGCGGAGCCATCCCGCAAGCAACCGAGTGCGGCGAGGACCGCTTGTTCGAACGCATGACGAGCCGACCAGATCGCGACGGATTTACCTGAGATGAATCTCTGAAAAAGAAAGGTCCGGTAGTGGCACGTTCCGGAAGTACGCCAAACTTCCGCAATGGCGCGACGAGCGGACCTTCATCTGGTCCGCCCAACGTTACACTTTGACCGATGCTGTTGAAAAACTCCCGAGAGTTGTCTCGTCTGTCTATTACCAGCGTCAGCGTGCCAGATCAGGCCCAGCATCCTGTATGCTGACTGCGCGAAAAGCGGCAGTTGCGGCGTTTTTCAACAGCATCGACCCATTCCAGACCTTCCGATTGAGAGTTTTTGGATGGGCCAAGATCGTTTGCCTGCCCCGTGCCTCCCTCAGACCTAGCTTCTTGCTGGGGCAGCCGCGACGGTAGCTTGCTTCTCCGCCCCTGTCGTCAACGTCAGGACAAGCGAGGCTGCGATAAGGCAAAGTCCGCCGGCCGCGAAGAAAGCGGGAAGGTATGTATCAAGGGTCGTGCGGGAGAGACCGCCGCCGAAAGCTGCCGCTGCGGCTCCGAGCTGATGCCCAGCGAAGACCCATCCGAATACGAGGTTAGCGCGCTCACGCCCGAACTTCATCGCCGTCAGCGTCACGGTCGGCGGGACGGTCGCGATCCAGTCGAGGCCGTAGAACACGGCAAAGAGCGACAGGCCATAGAACGAGAAGTCGGTGAAGGGCAGATAAAGCAGGGAGAGACCACGCAGACCATAGTACCAGAAGAGCAGCCACCGATTGTCGTAGCGATCAGAAAGCCAGCCCGATCCCACCGTGCCGAAGAAGTCGAATACGCCCATCATGGCCAGCACGCTCGCGGCTCCGACTGCAGCCAACCCGTAATCAGAGCAAAGTGAGACGAAATGCGTCTGGATCAAACCGTTGGTGCTGGCTCCGCAGATAAAGAATGTGCTGAACAGAACCCAGAATTCGCGGGTTCGCGCCGCATCCCTCAGCGCCGTGATCGGCGAGATGGAGCCCGCGGGGCTAGGTTGAATGGAAGTGCGTTGCTTTTCGCCGTAAGCCACGAGACCAAGATCGGACGGACGGTCGCGCATGAGAGCAAAGACAAGGAGCGCCGCCAGAGCGAGCAATCCGCAGATGAGCGCAACGGCAGGCCGCCAGCCCACCTGTTCCGTAAGACTGGCCAGGATCGGCAGGAACACGAGTTGACCGGTGGCCGAACTGGCAGTGAGCAGGCCAATCACCAGTCCACGCCGCTCCGAGAACCAGCGCGTCGCAACGGTTGCGCCAAGCACCAGGGCCGTCAGGCCTGTGCCGAAGCCTACGACAACGCCCCAGAGCAGAATGAGCTGCCAAATCCGAGTCATGGCGAGCGACAGCAATAGCCCGGCCGCGATGAGAGCAAGAGCGGAAAGAGCCATCCGTCTGACACCGTAGCGGTTCATGAGCGCTGCCGCGAATGGCCCCATCAGACCGAAGAGCAGGAGGCGGATGGCAAATGCGGAAGAGATCTCCGATGTCTTCCACCCGAATTCCTGCTGCAGGGGCAGGATAAGCACGCCAGGTGCGCCGACCGCACCTGCAGTCACGAGCATGGTCAGGAACGTCACAGCAACGACCACCCAGCCGTAATAGATGTTGCGGCGGGCGAACATGGCTGCGATGGGAGATGAGATCATAGGACAGCCCTTTCGTTCTTGACGGAGGCAAAGTGCTCCCGCGGCGAGGACGAGGAACCAACACTGATGATTGAATGGTCGATGTAGGCTGCGCGAACAGGCCAGCCGGTGCTGAAGTCCATCACGTGCACGGACGTGCAAGCCGAAGAGCAGCATCCTGTCCGGATTGCAGGATCGACTCGGAAAGGGCCTTGTCTGTCGTAACGCGCGCGAGCTGGAGCGTTCCGATCAAGAGACCGAAGATCGCATAAGCGGTTTCTCGTGCCTTCTCCTCCGACAAGGAAGAGGGCAGTTCAGAAGCGATGATCGCCACGATCTCGTCCGCCGCGTGGGCCATGACATCGCGAGTCTTGAGGTCGTTGCGGGCGACCTCTTGAGCTAGGGCCGCAATGGAGCAGCCGGCCTCCGGTCGGTCGCGATGCGCTGTTCGCAGGTATCGGCGCACGACGACTTCCAGCCCGTCCTCACCGCGTTCCTTGGCAGCTTGCACTTCCTTGGTCCAAGTCTCACGGCTGCGCGCATGAGCCTCAGTGATGGCTTCGCGAACGAGATCGTCCTTCGACTTAAAGTGAGCATAGAAGCCGCCGTGGGTCAGGCCCGCATCGGCCATGAGACCAGCGACGCCTGTAGCCTCGATGCCCTGAGCCCGGAAACGCGCTGACGCCACGTCCAGCACGCGTTTGCGCGTCTGCGCCCTGTGACCCTTCTCGTAACGCATGCTCATACCTCATATCTGACCGGTCTTTACATTATGGTTATCATATCATATGTCAAGCATCATACAAAGGAGGCGCTTATGCGATCGCACGATCCTGTTGTCATCGTTTCCGCCGCTAGGACCCCGCTTGGGCGCTTCCAAGGAAGCCTGTCCGGAGTGACGGCTCCGGCCCTCGGCAGCCATGTCATCCGCGCCGCGCTGGAGCGCGCCGGTCTTAAACCTGCGAACGTGAGCGAGGTCCTCATGGGTTGTGTGCTGCCGGCCGGACAAGGTCAGGCGCCGGCCCGGCAAGCCGCGCGGAGAGCGGGGCTGCCGGATGCGGTGGGCGCCACGACGGTCAACAAGGTGTGCGGCTCAGGCATGAAGGCGACTATGCTGGCACACGACCTTATCCTCGCCGGATCGGCCGAGATCGTTGTGGCGGGCGGCATGGAGTCGATGTCCAACGCCCCATATTTGCTGACCAAGGCGCGTGGCGGCTACCGGGCCGGTCACGACCGGATCATCGACCACATGATGATGGACGGTCTGGAGGACGCCTATGAGGGCGGCCGGTCCATGGGCGATTTCGGGGAGGCAACGGCCGAGGCGTACCAATTCAGCCGAGCCGAGCAGGATGCTTATGCCATAGAGACACTGACCCGCGCACGGACTGCGGTCGACGAGGGCGCTTTCATCAACGAGATCGTTCCAGTCAGTATTCCAGGAAAGACCGGCGATATGATCATCGACACGGATGAGAACCCGTTGAGAGTCTCACCAGAGAAAATCCCGTCGTTGAGGCCGGCTTTCCGATCGAATGGCACCATCACGGCGGCGAGTTCCTCCGCCAATGCCGATGGGGCCGCAGCCCTCGTACTGACACGTCGCTCAGTGGCTGAACGTGAAGGACTTCCCATCGTTGCGGAGATCCTCGCCCATGCAACGCATTCCCAGGACCCGGCCTGGTTCACCACGGCTCCGATCCCGGCTATTCGAAAGCTTCTCGATAAGGTCGGCTGGAGCATCGGGGACGTCGATCTGTTCGAGATCAACGAGGCTTTTGCTGCTGTTGCTATGGCGGCGCAGCGCGATCTCGGCATTCCGCGCGACATCCTCAACATAAACGGCGGCGCCTGCGCCTTGGGCCATCCCATCGGCGCCACGGGTGCACGGCTCATCGTGACCCTGCTCCATGCGCTGGAGCATCATGGACTGTCGCGCGGTGTTGCCTCGCTCTGCATCGGCGGTGGCGAAGCCACGGCCATTGCTGTCGAGCGCACCGCCTGAACGCGCATCGCGACTCACGTAGTGCGTACTTTCTCTCAACCGAAGGACAGAATAATGACCCAAAATCAAGGAACAGCGCTTATCACCGGCGCTTCGGCAGGAATCGGCGCGGTTTATGCCGACCGCCTCGCACGACGCGGATACGATCTCGTACTCGTTGCACGGGACGAGACGAAGCTAAATGCGCTTGCCTCCCGTCTGCGAGGCGAGACCAGTGCAACGATCGAGGTCCTGCCTGCCGATCTCGCCAATGCAAATGACACCCGTAAGGTAGCGACGCGCCTACAGGCGGACGACATCACCATGCTCGTCAACAACGCTGGCACGGCCATTGCTGGACCCACCATCGACATGGACCCCGAACGTCTCGAGGCGATGATCCAGCTTAACGTGACAGTGGCAACGCGCTTGGCGCAGGCCGTTGCGCCGGGTCTTGCGCAGCGGCGCAGGGGGGACATCGTCAACATCGCCTCAGTAGCCGGCATCCGCGGTGATCAGCCTGCCATTAGTGTCGGCTACAGCGCGACTAAGGCTTATCTTCTCGCCTTCAGTGAGGGCCTCGACAGCGAACTCGCGCCTTATGGCGTGCGAGTGCAGGCTGTACTGCCGGGAGCCACGCGCACGGAGTTGTGGGCGAAGGGCGGAATCGACATCAACACCCTGCCGCAGGAGGTGGTGATGGAGACGGGCGACATGGTCGATGCCGCGCTGGCGGGCCTCGATCAGGGTGAGCGGGTCACGATCCCTGCACTGCCGGACATCGCTGACTGGTTAGCGTTTAAGACCACTCGCGCTGCGCTCGGTCCCAACCTGTCCCATCGCTTGCCGGCCGAGCGCTACGGCGTCGCGAAGTCAGACGAGACACTGCTGTCAAAAGCCTCATAAAGCAATGGAACCGGCCGGCACTATCGTCCGGCCGGTTCACCACCGCGACTACGGAAGCCGCAGAGCAGTTACTCATGGCCGGCGGATTGACGGCCTCTGTCACCTTCAAGGATACCATTGGGAAATCGAGTGGACTGTCAGATCAGGGAATGTCCGTTCATGGCAGATTGCGTTGACAAAGTCGGCATCCAGACGGGCTAGGGCAGCGATGCAGCTTGCCCTGTTGCGGCTAAGACTGTGGCGAGGTGTATCCTTCAGGCCTTTTCAAGCTCCTTGGATCATCTGAGGCCCTGGTGAAGTGACCAGCTTGGCGAGCTTTCTCAGGTTCTGAGCCGTTGCCGCCAGCAGGAACTCATCCTGAGCGCCGCATGGACCCCGTAGCCGCAGACGCCCCATCTTCAGGATCCGCTTGAGATGGGCAAACAGCATCTCGATGCGCTTGCGACCCTGACGCGACCGCTCATAGGCCGGCGTGCCGGCCAGGGCACGGGCGGCCTCCCGGGCATGCTCGTAGATGCTGCGCGGGATCTTGCGCGCCGGCGTGTTGGGACAGCACTGCTCCTTGAGGGGACAGGGGCCACAATCGAACGTGCTGCCTCGGTAGAGGCGCGTCGTGCCCTCGTTCACAACCGTGCCGCTGGTCGTCAGCGTCTTGCCCTCAGTGTAGGTGTCCGTTTCCGGATCATACTTGAAGTCAGATCGCGAGAAGGTGCCATCCTCACGGGTAGACTTGTCGATGACGGGGACATGCGGCTCGATCTTTCGCTCGTCCACGAGCCAATGCAGCATCTCGGCCGAACCATAGGCACTATCCGCCGCCAACCGCTCCGGCTTGAGGCCAAAGCGCTCAGTGGTGCGCTCCAGCATGGTGCGGGCAGCTCCCACCTCGGCCTGACGCACCGCGCGAGAGGCCTCCACATCCACGATCACGGCTGCCTTGAGGTCAATCAGGTAGTTATCGGCATAGGCAAAGAAGGCCGGGCCACGCAGCGCACCGGTCCACTGGGCTGCTGGATCCGAGGGTGAGACGAACTTCGGTTCAACCTCAGTCGCTGCGCCCCAGGCGGCCTCGTCCAAGGTGGCGAGGTACTCGCGCACCGCCCGAGGTGCTGCGGTGTGATCCTGCGCGACCCATTCGGCACCAGGCAGAGAGGGCTGCTTGTTGGCATCAGCCTGGATCAGGCTGGCATCGACCGCAAAGCCTTCACCACCCACCAGCCCCTCGTCCAAGCAGCGCTGCACCACCGCTTCGAACAGGCGACGGAACAGATCGCTCTCGCGAAAGCGCCCGTGCCGGTTCTTGGAGAAGGTGGAGTGGTCGGGTACCTTGCCTTCCAGCCCGAGACGGCAGAACCAGCGGTAGGCCAGGTTGAGGTGCACCTCCTCGCACAGCCGTCGCTCGGAGCGGATGCCGAGGCAGTAGCCGATCAGCAGCATGCGGATCATCAGCTCGGGATCAACGGAGGGTCGGCCGGTGGCACTGTAGTAGCCGGCCAGACGCTGGCGCAGCCCCGAGCAGTCGACGAAGCGGTCGATGCGCCGCAGCAGGTGATCGGAAGGGACGTGATCCTCAAGCCGGAACGCGTAGAACAGGCTCTCCTGCATCACCAGACGCTCGCCCATCATGGCCCGATCCTCCGCTGAAAATGCCCGGTCAGGGAATCACGATCCGCCGCCAATCACGAGGACATTTTCAACATTGGGTAATGGGGCGGCTCTTCCTGGATGCCGATAACATCGGCTGGCCACGTGCACAGGAGAGCAGCCATGAACTACGATGCTGGTTTAGACGTCTCGATGAACGAGACCCACATCTGTGTGGTCGAGCGGGATGGAGGTGTCGTTCTGGAGGCGAAGGCCTCTAGCACCCCAGAAGCGATCGCCGCCGTGCTGGAGACGGCACCCGCCTGCGCGAAGATCGTGTTCGAGACCGGCCGCATGGCGCCCATGCTCTTCCATGGCCTTGCCGCCCTCGGGCTGCCGGTGATCTGCATCGAGAGCCGGCAGGCCTACCAGGCGCTCAAGTCGCTGGCCACTCACAAGACGGACCGCAACGATGCCCGCGGCCTGGCCCATCTCGCCCGAACCGGCTTCTACAAGCCTGTCCACGTCAAATCGCTGCCAGCTCATGCGGTGCGCGCCCTGATTATCACCCGCAAGAAGCTGGTTGGGCAGCGCGTCACGCTGGAGAACCAGATCCGCGGCTTGGCGGTGGCGTTCGGGGTCCGGTTGCCGCGCGGATTGAGCCCCCGCTTTACCGAGCAGGTCATCCAAGCCAGCCAGGGGATTGCAGGCCTGTCCGGGGCCATGCAGGGCCTGCTTGCGGCCCGCAAAGCTGTTCTGGAAGCGGTTGCGACAATTGATCGTGACATGCGGCTACTGGCGCGCTCGTCTCAAGCATGCCAGCGGCTGATGACCATTCCTGGTGTCGGCCAGCTCACGGCGCTTGCCTTTGTCGCCACCATCGACGCGCCGGAACGCTTCCGCCGATCGCGGGATGTGGGAGCCTATCTCGGCTTGGTGCCGCGGCGCTTCCAGTCGGGCGAGATCGACTATGTCGGCAGCATCTCCAAGTGCGGCGACCGGCGGGTGCGGACCCTGTTGTATGAGGCCGCCAACGTAATGCTGACGCGCTACCGCGGCGCTCTGGCCCTCAAGGAGTGGGCGTTGGGGATTGCCCGGCGCTCGACGATGAGGAAGGCCCGTGTGGCGCTCGCCCGCTGGTTGGCGATCATCATGCATGCCATGCTCCGGCACGGCACCACGTTCCACGCCGCCTAGGAGGAGCAGCAGAAGCAGGTCGAGACGAGCTCCCGAGCGGAGCGTTGCCCGAGGGAGGGTGTGGAAGACGACGTCGATTTTGTCGCATGCGGCCTGTGACGAGGGCTGACTGCGGTTTCAACCACGTCGCTCCACTCCATCTGACCCCATCAAGTGCCCTGGAGCACGTAGAGAACGCAGACACCACTTGGGATCGCAAATCGCTCAGGATCGGAGGGCTGCCCCTTGACCCATTAGAGAACGAAATCGGCACGAGGCAGACGAAAGCTGAACTTCCGTAGTCGCAGAGCAAGCTGACGTACAGAAGGTCACGCCCAACGGCTCAGTTTGACCCGGAGCGGACTGTTCCTGCCGGAACGCTGTCAACCTCCGATGGTGAAATGGAACAATCGGGCGACCGTGACGCGGGGAAGACGCACAGCCTCAATGCGTACGAAGCCGGCATACAGGAGAGCTCCCAGCAAAGGCCCGACGATGTAGATCCATGGGTCCATCGAGACTCTGGCGATCAGGGCAGGTCCGAACGACCGAGCCGGATTTGCACTGGCCCCAGAGAGGGGAGCCTCCAGCCACACCAGCACCGAGAGCACGGCAGGCAGGGTCAGCGGCGCGCAGCTACGGGTACGGGGATGGGCCGCCATGGTGAATAGCGCCAGAATGAGCAGAAACGTCACTCCTGTCTCCCCTAGGGTGGCGGCCCAGACGCGAACGTCAGCCCCCGGCTGCGTCGCACCAAACGCCACGCTTCGTCCCATGCGCCCCCAGCCCAGAAGAGGCCAAGCTCCGATAACGCTGCCGGCGAACTGAGCCAAGACGTAAAAGGCGGCATCACGCCACGCCAGCTTTCCCTCCAGCCAGAACGCGACCGTCACGGCAGGATTGATATGCGCGCCGCTGATGCGGCCAATCGGCGAAACAGCGATCAGCGCGCCGACCGAACCAAACAAGCCGCCGGTCAGAAACAGGCGCCAGCCTTCGCTCGGGATCAGCCTTGCCCCCGGACTGCCTTGCCCAAACATGAGGATGACGATTGAAACGCCGACCAGAACAAGCAGGGCCGTACCGATGAACTCTGCCACGTACAGGTCAGGGTGCAACCGCACCGGCGGCAAGGGAAGGCCATGCAGAGGCCTGTCTCCGGCAGGTGGCGAAGTCGGGCATTCAGCCGGCATGATCGGTCATAGTTGGCGACGCAGGGACCGAATGGCTCAGGTTCCGGGCCGCTTCCTGCTGGGAGACTGCATGCGCGCTCTCGAATTGACTCGGCTGAATGATTGGAACGGTAAGACAGACGCTCTGTGTCGGCAGAACCCTGCGCCATCTCTGAATCAAGAGCTGATAGGCTTTGCCGACCGGCCGGATGTTCCTATCCAGATCGTAAAGGCCGAGAGCGTTTACCTGGCCGTTCTCCTCTCGCAGGGCCGTATCCCAGTCAACCTGATCTGTCAGCGAGTACCAGGTGAATCCGACGATCGGAACGCCGCTGTTACGCACCCGCATAACATTCGCCCATTCTTTTCTGAGCCAAGTCACGGCCTCGTCACCATTGGCACCTTGAGCCAAATTCGTCTCCGTGTGCATGACGGGAAGACGATAACGCTCGTAATATTGCCGGGTGATCTCCGCATATCCGAAGATCTCGCCCGCAGCCCATGTGCGCCCGTCGGGAGCGACACGGTGTTCGTTCGTCACGTAGTAATCGTTGCCCATGATGCAGTGCTGGCGCAGGCGATGCGTCATGAAGAACTGGTATTCGTCGCGCGTCATGCCGTTGTCGAGGAGAAACTGGTACATCTCGGAATCGACCCGGCGGCCGTAATTGAGATCCAGCGACAAGAACCGGCGTTCATTCATAATCTCTGCGTGGCTGATCGCATCAGGCTCGTCGGCATGGAAATACTCCGATGACTCGCTCTGTATGAATATCGCGTCAGGGCGGATCTCGAGAATGGCGGCCATCGCCAGAATGTTCGCCTTCACGATGTGCTTGAGCGCTGTCACGAAGGCCGTGTCACTGCTCAACTGCTCGTTCCACCAGCCATAGGCGGCCGAAAAGGTAGCGCAGATGAACATCTCGTTCACAGGAGTGTAGAGTTGTACCCAGGGGAAGCGCTGCGCAAAGGCGCGTGCATAGTCCGCAAACAGCGTCGGGAAATCGGGATTCTGGAAGTTGCCGATCCAGTCCGGAACCCCGAAATGGCAGAGATCCACGATCGGGACGATGTCCATGCTCTTCAATACGCCGAAGGTCAGATCCGGAAAGCTCCAGTCATACCGGCCTTGGCCCAACCAGACGCGGTGGATCGGCGGGCCGTAGCGCAGATAGCGGAGATCGAGTTCCTGAAGGAGTTCGAAATCCCTCCGCCAGTGCTTGTAGTGGCCGCATTTATCCATCTCGTCGACACGCACGGTGCCGTTCTTGATCGTCGGATAACTGTTCTCGATGCCGGTCGCGAACATAAACCAGGGCGCTGCCATGTGGGCCTCCACCAGGGCCCACCAAGTGCCCGTGAGCAAGGCGGTCGGGCCGATTGCCCGGCCTACGCAATTCGATTGGCCTCTGAGGACAGCATAGAGGGCCGACAAGCCGCCGAAGAGATGGGGAGCGTCGGGCGACCCGCTTTCCTATGGCGTACCTCCCATCGTCTCGCCATAGCACCGCTCTTTGACGAAAGTGCGGATATTGTCTGAAACATCTTTCGCGGCCTCGAATGGAAGGAGGTGTCCAGCGCCTATAATCTCGATGCGGGAGGCGTTGGCGAGCCGGGGCATGACCTCGGTTGTGATGACAGCGGGCGCGATGACAGGGTCCTCGCTCCCGCCCATCACCAGAACCGGGCAGGCCACCCGCTCAGCCTGAGCCGTGATGGTCTCGCGACTGCCCTGCGCAAGCCACCAATGCCAGGCCTCAGCCGAGGTCATCAGATTGTCCGCAATGCAGATTTTGGCGTCCTCCGCCGGGATCGGCCGCCGCGTGATCGTGCGGAGAGTTTGCTCCGCCGAGGCTCGGTCGCCATGGGTCGCCAGCAGGCGCGCGCGCTCCTTCTCGTCCATCGGCTCAGGCGAGGGTGGTGAGGGAGCCACCAAGACCACGCCCAGGAGACCCGGAGGTGGATTCGCCGCGCAGGCGAGCGCCAGCTTGCCGCTCATGGAATGGCCGATAAGAACATAAGGGCCAAGGCGACGGCCCGCGATGCGCTGCGCGATCGCTTGAGCGACCGTGTCGACACTGAAGGCAGGCAGCGGCGGCGAGCGGCCGAAGCCGGGAAGGTCGATGCACAGGCACCCGTATTCGCGCGACAAATCCCCGGCCACGTGAACCCAGGACCGTAGGGAGCCGGCGAAATAGTGCAGAAACACCAAGGCCGGCAATCCGGCGCCCTGGTCTTTGTCATTAAGGATTGGCACGCTCATATTCTCACCGTCGGCCGCTCACGCCCTCGTGGCTGCATGTCACGCGCACGGAAGGCGCCTGTTAGCGGCTCCTCCACCTGATTTATGTCGCCCCGGTGCGAGTGCGCCGGCGAGGCATCGCCGCTTGGCCAATGGCTGCTTCACGAAGGCCAAACAGACCTGAACCGTAGCAATGCAACGCTAGCTTCGAAACGGGCGATCTATCGTTTCGAGTGAACCCATCTTAGCAGAAGCCTTCTCTCAGACTTGAAAGAGGCTCGGACCTACCCGGAATTGCCAGGGCGTGCGCCTCCTAAGGTCTGCAAGTGGCACTCCTCTGACCAAAACCTCAGGGCAGCAATTCTCGCGTAAGCAGACGTTCCTCCACGTCAACGAATTTCACTGCCTGACCCGATCCGGACGTTCGGCGGTCGTCTGGTGGGCTTGCGCAGAGCAATTGTCGACGCGAGTTCAGTTCCGCAGAAGTGCTTCTTCTAAAATCAATGATTACGCTGGGATCCGGCACAAACTGGCATGGATTTCGCGCCTTGCTTCATCGATGATAATCTTTCGGAATGCCAACCCAGTTCCGGTCCACCCCTCGCTCAAGGGGTCGAAGGTGATCGGCCCGGGCACCGCCGATGATCCATGACACGGACCTTCCACCCGCGGGTTCACCGCCATGATCAAAGTAGTGAGCTGGCACCTACCAAGAAAAGCGCGAGATTGGACCCCGCTGCGGTGTCTGGTTGGGTAGGTCGACCTCGGTTTCATCAATGTAGCACCATCCCCAGCCTTGGGGTGGATCGTAGCCCTCGATGATGGGGTGGCCGGTCGCCTCGAAATGCCTCGTCGCGTGACGATTGGGCGAGTCGTCGCAACAGCCGACATGGCCGCATGTCCGGCACAGGCGCAGATGCACCCAAGGTGAGCCGCTCTTCAGGCACTCCTCGCACCCGAGTGCGCTCGGTTCGACATCCCGGATGCTCGCGGCGTGGCTGCATCGTAGACTCATCAGGTCATCCTCATCGCTTGAGGAACACTCCGGTGCCGACCGCCCTGCGTCAGGTACGCATGCAAGGCCGCTACGACCTGAGCGCCTTCGCCAACGGCGGCCGCCACCCGCTTGACCGAGCCCGCGCGCACGTCGCCAATGGCGAAGATACCTCTCAGACTGGTTTCCAGCAGATGGCGATCCTGGCCAACGTCGGGGCCGGTGCGGATGAAGCCCTTTCCGTCCAGGGCAATATCACTTCCTGCGAGCCAGTCGGTATTGGGATCGGCACCGATGAACAGGAACAGGTGACGGATCGGACATTTCCCCTCGTCCCCGTGACGATTGCGCCACCGGATAGCTTCGAGGGTCTCTCCTTCACCATCCAGTGCCGTGACCATCGTCTCGGTCAGGATCTTGATGTTGGGCTGGGCCTCGATGCGGTCGATCAGATAGCGGGACATGCTCTCTTCCAGCCCAGCGCCGCGCACAAGAAGCCAGACGGTCTTCACCTGGCTGGCGAGGTAGACGGCCGCTTGCCCGGCCGAGTTGCCGGCTCCCACCAATGCGACTTCCTGGCCGGCGCAAAGCCTCGCCTCAATCGGGGAGGCCCAATAATGAACGCTCGATCCCTCGAACTGCGCCAGGTTGGCCACGGCGAGACGACGGTAGCGGGCGCCGCAGGCCACGATCACCGCGCGCGCTTGCACGGTCTCATCGCCCCCGGTCCTGACATAGTAATGGCTCTCGCCATCCGCGGCGGCGATGCTCAGGCGCTCCGCTTCGTCGGGTATCGCCATCTCCACGCCGAATTTCTGCGCCTGGGTGTAGGCTCGCGCCATCAGCGCCATTCCGGAGATCCCAGTCGGGAATCCGAGGTAGTTCTCAATGCGGGCCGAGGCGCCCGCCTGCCCCCCGAACGCGCGGCAGTCGAGTACGATGACGGACAGACCTTCAGACGCTGCATAGACAGCCGCTGCCAAGCCGGCCGGGCCGGCCCCGATGATGGCAACGTCATGGAGCCTTGTCCCGTCGATCGGTTCCATGAGGCCGATGCAGCGAGCGAGTTCTCGCTCTCCCGGATTGAGCAGGAGTTGTCCGTTCGGGCACAGGACGATCGGCAAGTGGTGGGGATCGACACGGAACCGCTCGACGAGGGTCATGGCGCAGGAATCGGTGTCTGGATCGAGCACGCGGTGCGGGTGGCCACTGCGGGCTAGGAAGCCTTGCAGGCGCAGAAGGTTTCCACTGTCCTGATTCCCAATGATGATGGGACCGCTGCCGCCGCTTTCCAGGAGACCTACGCGACGCAGGATGAGGGCGCGCATGACGCGTTCACCGAGGTTGGCCTCCTGGACCATCAGGTCGCGCAATCGTCGCGAGGGGATGACAAACGCCTCGACAGGTTCAATAGCCTCGGCCGTGACCAGTGAGGGCCGGTCGGAGAGCTGCGCCAGTTCGCCCGCGAAACTGCCGGGACCGTGGATCACGATGGTCTCGGGCTGGTCGCCACTACCCTGGCTGATCTCCACCTGGCCAGATACGATCACGATAAGCCCAGGTCCGACGTCACCGGCCCTGAAGATGCGCTCGCCTAATGCGAAGGCCGTGGCCTCACCGAAGCGGCGTATCCGGTCGATATCGTCCGCCGGCAGGGTGGGAAACATCTGATCGTACCGGGTCGCGTATGTGACAGACTGGGTCATGGCCTCCACCGTTCCACTAAGTATCGGCATCAGAACTTCACCGACGCCTCAAGTCCGACGAAGTGCGTAGTCCTCGATGGACCGGTATCACGGATGAACTGCCCCGGTACAAAGACCGAGTAGGCCAGTTCCGCGTTGAACCAGCGCACAGGTTCCCATCCCAAAACGATGTCGAACTGCGTTCCGATATGGCGGGCGGTGCTATTATCGGACGACCGCACGAGTCCGCCGCCCGTATCGTAGACGCCGTCGCCGAGACTTTCGCGCCAGTAGAATACCGCCGCGCCGGACAGTGTCCATTCATCGTCGAGCTGAAGCGTCAGGCTAGGGTGAAGGTTGATGAGGTTGAACGGGCCGACCAACCCCGTCTCGCCGAAATACTTTCCCTTCGGGAACAGCGGGTTGAACGTCTGGAGGTCCGGATTGGCGGGATTCCTGTCGCCGCTGATGATGTTCGCCCGGAGCCCGAGGCGGGGAGCGAACTGCATCTCCGCGAATGTATACCCCGTGTCGGACGCGATGGACCAGGCTCCAATGTATCCTGGACCGAAGCGGCCGGACTGGAGCATGGCCTCGAAATTCCAGTCCCACCCCTGCACCTTGCCGAAGTAGCGGCTTCCGAACGTATGCCGTTCCTCGCGTCCATTGCCCTGATTGAAGCTCGCATCCGCGTTCCTGTAGCCGATGTAGTATAGGTCGAGGCCAGATCCAGGAATGACCTCATCCATCTTGCGGGTGGCATAGACCGACCAGAGGGAGCGGTTGCGGTCGAAGCGGTCATTGAGGCTGTCGATCCTGTTACGCACGGGCCGGGCGACGAGGCCATCCACGCGCCAGGGTCCGGTTTCGAGCGAGGCCAGTCCTGCATCGAAGGATCGAAGGACATTCGGCCCGTAGCGCAGGCTGATCAGGCGTTCCGAACCATAGGACAGAAGCTGACGCCCGCCGCGCAGCGTCAGTTCGGCATCCTGTGTCGGGAACAACTTGAGGTCTGCAAAACCCTGCAAGAGTTCGATCCCGGTCGCGTCGACACCGGTGACGGGGGTTTCCTTCCCTGTGCTCCACGCTCCGATGCCCTGGCCGAACATGCGCAGGTTGGTTCCGAGATGCAGGTCGGCATAGGGCAGCATCCGGTACCACTGATAATTGTCGACCGGGACTTCGCCCCAATCGAAGTTCCAATAGGCTTCCTCCCGCAGGCGCAGTTCCAGGCCGAGCGTGATGTAATTCGTCCCGGACGCATCGAGCGGGATGTACTTGAACGGCTCCCACCAAGCTCCGGTCCAATTCCTCGGATTCGCCAGATAAGAGTAGTCTTCGTCGTAGCGAGGATTAGTCATGCCTGGTGCGTTGATGGTCTCGCCGGACGGCCTGTCGGTGGTTTGCGCAATAGCCCGGAGTGCGACCGACACGAACACGGCCAGTACGATGGCGTTGGCTGACAGAGGCCGGAGGAGGGACCTGTCCGGACTCTCATCAGGCGACGGCTTTGAGGTCCTGCGACTGTCGACAGCGCCTGTCATCCGGGATGTGCTCCTTCTATCCGGATAGACCTCGTAACCCTACGTCGATGCCGACAGCCCAGGACACCAGCGGCGCCTTGCCTCAGTGATGAGCTGCCAGATGCCGTTGGCCTGGATCGTGTGGAGCGTCTGCATCATGGCCGCGCTCCAGAAGATTCCATGGCTTCGCGTCTCGTGCGGGCCAGGCTCGAGAGTTGCAGTGCAGTGGCCAGCGCGCCGAGGGTGGCCCCCAACCCCACCACTCCGCTCCAACCAAGCTCTTCCCAGGCGACGGTCGACGTGGCGGATCCAATAGCGCCTCCGACGAACATGAAGCTCATCAGGACTGTGTTGAGGCGCGCTTGGGCCTCTGGGCGCAGGGCAAAGACGATGTGCTGGTTCGATACCAAGGCCGACTGCATCGCGAAGTCCAAAATGACGACGCCCACCACGAGGCCGATGAGGGAGGTCCACAGGCCGAACACGAACCAGGATGCAAAGGTGAGCGCAGCGCCCAGCGCAACCACCGGAGCTGGGCCCCGGACATCGGCGAAGCGCCCGGCCAGCGGAGCGGCTAAGATCCCTACGGTACCGACGATACCGAATAGGCCGGCCACGTCGGCACCGAGGCTGAAAGGTGGTCCCTGGAGCCGAAAGGCGAGGATCGTCCAAAAGGCCGTGAATGCGGCAAAGATCAGGGATTGAGTGAGTGCTGCGAGCCGCAAAGCGGGAAACTCGCGCCACAGATGTATGATCGAGCCAAGCAGTCTGTGATAGCCGAGACGCGAAGCTGGTGGAGTGTGCGGCAGAACGGCCATCATCAGCGCCCCGGCCACAAGAACCATGGGTACCCCAAGCCAGAACATGGCTCGCCAGCCGCCATGGGTCGCGACGAAGCCGGCGAGCGTCCGGCTCAGTAGGATCCCGGTCAGGATCCCCGCCAGGATCGTGCCAACGGTGGTACCCTGGCGCTGCGGGGCAGCAAGGTATGCAGCCAGTGGGACGATCTGCTGGGCGACCGTTGATGCGGCGCCGAGGAGCAGGGAGGCCGACAGGAGCGAGGCTGCATTCGGCGCCGCTGCCGCCATGGCCAAAGCACCGGCCAGGACCCCGAACTGGACTACGATCAATCTTTTGCGCTCAAGGATGTCACCGAGAGGCACGAGAAGAAGCAGGCCGATGGCGTAGCCGAGTTGGGTTGCCGTTGGAACCAGCGGTGACAGGGGGCCGGGCAGGTCAGCCTCGATGAGGGCGAGCATGGGCTGGTTGTAGTAGATGTTGGCAACCGCGATCCCGGCGGCGGCGGCCATGATGTAGATGACCGACTGGGCCACGATGGGAGAGTGATGCTCTATCTCTTCAGGTTGCTTCATTGTCCATGCCCTAAGTGTATGGAAGGGTGTTCGGTGAAGAATCCGCTCACTGGCTCTTCCGGTGTGATGAGAGCAGCCTTTCCTTTCGGCTCAGCATTCTCCCGACCCATCAGGATCCATGTCCTTCCGTACCGTCGGATGGAACGGCGATCGCGAACCCTTCAGCGTCATCGAGGCGAAACGGTAGCGGCCGAAGAGCCATATGCGGAGACTAGTCAGCGATTACAAATCTACCGTGGCGAGGCTCTCCCGGACCGGGGTCGCCGCGGCGAGCGCATTGAGGATGACGTCGGCAACCGCCTCCGGCATCGATAACAGCGACATGTGGCTGGCCTTCAGCTCCGTGATCTTCGCTTCCATCCTCGCCGCGAGTTCACGCTGGAGATCGACGCTCACGGCCCGATCCTCGGTCGAGACAACGTACCAATTTGGTCGTGCGGTCCACGCAGCCGAGGTGACCTTCTCCCCGAACGTGGTCTTCGCCAACGGGGCCTGGACGACGGCCAGCACGCGCGCTTCGTCATCCGGCAGGTCTTGGGCGACATCGTGCACGAAACCATCGACGCTCATGCGCAGGAAGTTCGTCCCTTCCTCTCTAATCCGGGACAGTGCCGGCGGGGCGCCATGCACCCCGACTTGGTCGCCGACCGACTCCCCGACCTGAGGCGCGAAGGCCGCGACAAAGACGAGCGCCTTCACCTTGGGATCAACGCCCGCCTGCGTGATCACGGCGCCGCCCCAGCTATGTCCGACAAGGACGACCGATCCCTTGATGGCGTCCAACGCCCGCTGCGTGGCGGCAACGTCCTCGGCGAGCGACGTCGTCGGGTTCTGGACGGCAACGACTGGGATGCCCTTGTTCAGGAGGAAGGGAATGACGCGCTGCCAACTGGACCCATCCGCCCAGGCTCCATGCACCAGGACGACGGTTGGTTCTGAACGATCCATTGGATACTCCTAAGATGAAATGGGTCCGAAGATGGCGGGTTAAGGCTCAGCCTTTCACAAAGGCGAGCAGGTCCGGGTTGATGACATCGGCATGAGTCGTGAGCATTCCATGCGGGAAGCCCTTGTAGACCTTGAGCGTGCCGTTCTTCAGCAGCTTGATCGACTTCAACGCGGCGTCCGCGATCGGGACGATCTGGTCGTCATCACCATGCATGACGAGTGTCGGCACCGAGATGGCCCTGAGATCTTCCGTCTGGTCAGTCTCCGAGAAGGCCTTGATGCCGTCGAAATGGGCCTTGGCCGAGCCAATCATGCCCTGGCGCCACCAGTTCTGGATCACGCCGGGATAGACCTTAGCGCCCTCGCGGTTGAAGCCGTAGAACGGTCCCGTCGCCACGTCGAGGAAGAGTTGGGCCCGGTTGTCCGCGACACCCTTGCGAAAACCGTCGAACACCTCGATCGGCAAGCCTTCCGGATTTCTCTCGGTCTTGAGCATCAGCGGTGGAACGGCGCTCACCAATACCGCCTTAGCGACGCGGCCCGCGGGCTCGCCGTGCTTGGCCACATAGCGGGCAACCTCGCCACCGCCCGTCGAGTGGCCGATGTGAACAACGTTCTTCAGGTCGAGCGCTTCGACAACCGCAAAGGCATCGGCGGCGTAATGATCCATGTCATGGCCTTCGCTGACCTGCGCCGAGCGGCCGTGCCCTCGACGATCATGGGCAACGACGCGATAGCCATGCTGAAGGAAGAACAGCATCTGTGCGTCCCAGTCGTCGGAACTGAGAGGCCAGCCGTGGTGGAACATGATCGGCTGGGCATCCTTCGGACCCCAGTCCTTGTAGAAGATGTCAACGCCGTCCTTGGAGGTGATGAAGCCCATGGTGATTGTTCCTTTCTCTGGGGTGGGTTGGGTGGCCGCCTCCGGCAAGCCCGGGAGGGCGAGGGAGGCGGTGAGGACCGTTACCGCCGCCAACGTGTCGCGGCGGGTCAGGGAGACGGAAGAACGAGGGAGTCCAGACATAGCAAACTCTCCTTGGTCAGGCCGTGATGGGCTTCGCGGGTGGCTTGTCGACGCCGAGGAAGTGCTGGACCAGGGGCTCGTCCGGTCCCTGGTGGAAGCGGCGCGCCTGGGACTGGATGTCGGCGTCGCTCTTCGAGACGCGCCGGTGCTGGCGCAGGTGCTCGGCCCAGGATTCGACGTAAAACCACTCCACCAAGCGTTCGGGCTCCGCCGCGTCCTCGGAGATGCCCCAGGCATAGGCCCCGTCCCGGCGCCGCTCCTCGGCAAGCCGGTACAGGGCAGCGAGGAAGGCCGGACGATCCTGCGGGAGGATCCGGTAGGTGATCATGATCATCACTGGACCGCGATCATGGGCGACAGGCTCAGCGATGGCCGGCTCGGGCCAGTGCAGCGACGGCGTGAGGTCGCTTTCGCCTTTCGGCAGCGGCGCGCGATGGGCCAAAAGCCCGCTCAGTGCCAGAACGGCTCCGGCGACGATCAGGGTCGCATCTGTGCCAATCTCCTGGGCCACAAGGCCCCAGCCCAGGCTTCCGGCCGCCATAGCGCCGTTGAAGGCTGTGAGGTAGATCGCCAAGCCACGGCCCCGGATCCAGTTCGGCAGGATAGCCTGCATGGTTCCGTTGAGGGTGGTCAGCATCGTGATCCAGGCTGTCCCGAGCACGAAGGTCGCGATCAGGCCGACGACTTCGAGGTCCGTGAGCGCGAGGAGGATCGTCGCGCCTGCGGTCACCAGGGTCGCGGCGAGCACCAAGCCATCCTGACCCAGGCATGCCCGGGCGCGGGGCATCACAAGGGCGCCGCAGATCGCTCCGGCTCCAACGCTGCCGAGCAGGAGGCCGTAAAAGCCTGGGCCGCCGCCGATCTCCTGGCGGGCCACGAGTGGGAGCAGCGCCCAGACCGCGCTGGCACAGCCGAAGAACAGAACTGTGCGCCAGAGGATCCGGTGAAGGCTGCGGCTGGCGTGGGCGTAACGCAAGCCCGCCCGCAGCGCTCCGCCGAAATGCTCACGCAGACCAACATCGGCATCGACCTCGCGACGCCACCATAGGAGGGCGGCGCTGACGATCAAATAGGTGAGCACATCAACGCTGTAGACCGCCGCCGCGCCGAGCGCCGCCAGGATGAACCCGCCGAGCGCTGGGCCGATGGAGCGGGCGATGTTGATGCCGAGGGAATTGAGCGCCACGGCTCCCTTGATGTCGGCCTTGGGCACCAGCTCCGGCGTAATCGCCTGCCAGGCCGGAGTTGCCAGCGCAGCCCCGGTGCCACCGAGGAAGGTGAGCAGGACCAGGCTTTCTACCGTGACATTGCCGGTCCAGGCCAGGATGGCGAGGGTGGAGCTGACGAGGCCGAGCCCGACCTGGATCATGATCAGGAAGCGGCGGCGGTCGAGGATGTCCGACAGGACGCCGGCGGGAATGGCGAAGAGAAAGACGGGAAGCGTACCGGCGGCCTGGATCATCGCTACGGCTGTAGGCGAGGCCGACAGGTCCGTCACGAGCCAGGAGGAGGAGACATCGCGCATGAAGGTGCCGATGTTGCCGAGTACGGTGGCTGCCCAGATCACCGCGAACAGGCGGTGGTGCAGCGGTGCGAAGGTACCGGGAGGGGGAGTGGCACCATTGGCCATGGTGGTTGCGGTTCCGCTCATCGGCGCGGTCCTGCGCCGTTGACGAGCAGGGCTGATGCGGCCAGCCCGCCGACGATGGCAACATGCTCGAAGAAGGTGGCGGTCTGGCGTCCGCGATCCAGGCCTTCGAAGGCCCAGAACGGATGCGCTAGGAGCGTCGCGAGGGCCGTGAACGCGGCCAGGATGCCGGCGCCTAACCAGCAGAAGCGGCGCGTCAGGAACAAGACGGAGCCGCCGAGCTGCGTGATGATGATGGACGTAGCAAAGAGAGCGGCCGGTTGCAGCCCGAGGCCTGCGACCTCGCCGGTCGCGCCGCCAAAGTCGACCAGCTTGACGACGCCGCTGATCAGGAACGGCGAAGCCAGTGCAAGCCGGGTGATGAAGTCGGCGCCGGGCGCGGCCAGGACCTGGGCGATAGCGCGGGGAACGGTGACGTCATGCATGGCCCATCTTCCTCAAAAGGCCCAGCAGGAGCAGCCGAGCGCACCCCAGAACGAGCGGGCATCGGCGGTTGGCGCGTTGGAGCCCCAGGCGCTGGCATGCGCGTGGCCATGCACGCTGCAGGAGCTGGCGCAGGCGCAGGCCGCGGCCGCAAAGGCGTATTGGCGTGCCTCGTCATTGCCGGCCCGCTGCTGGTAGCCACCGAACGTGCGGACAGGGGACCAGTCCGGCATCGGGGGTGGCAGAGGCGGCGCGAAATCCTTGAACTCGGCATCGCCGTAGACCGGCCGGCCGCCGAGAAGGGTGAGAACCGACGCGATGTCCTGGATCGCGTCCTCCGGAACGGAGAAGAAATCGTCGGACAGAACCGCCAAGTCCGCCAGCTGGCCCGCCTTGATCTGACCCTTCTTGCCTTCTTCCGTCGAGAACCAGGTGTTGGCTTCGGTCCACAGGCGAAGG
>NZ_JAMXFI010000131.1:0-22846 GCF_025460875.1 Microvirga yunnanensis | reverse complement strand
CCAAGGTGACGTGGTCGCTGATCCGGGTGCCATCCGGCAGACGTGCAGCCGTGCGGGCCATCGGGGCCTCCTTCGCACGCCCCCGCCCCGAGAATCCGCCCGGAATATCCCTAAGTCAACGGTATTGGGGCTAGAGCCCAGCTGTCTCTCCGTAGGAATTCTTTGGCTTACTTTCAATCAGCTAAGCTCATTTCCCACAGCGACTTGGACAAGCAACGCGGAGCCAGCCGGTTCATCCTGAGAGGCGGGATACCAGACCGAGTTGGATCTTGAGCTTATTGGTCTCAGCTTGCGGTCATTGGGCACGTTGCGCGTCAGCTCGGTGCGGTGCCCTCAGGTGCCCCGACGGAGGAATAGCCTCTCCCAAGCTGGGGCGTTTCCTTCTGTTCCTCGGACCCTACTAGCCGACGAATGAACCCTGCTGGATTTCCGGCAGGGACACCCTGAGGACTTTCTTCAGTCGCTCATCGATCACCTCGATGATGATCTCTGATCGCGCATCCGGCGGCATTTCAGTCCACCGTTCCAGGAGCCGGTGCCCTATCCTGAGGACCTCAACACGGGCGGCTGCTAGGTCAGGCAAGTCCACGCCATCGCAGTCCTCATCGACGCCAAACCTACTCCGAACATCTATGTAATAGAGTGGCATGGCTGCCAGCCCTCCATTCATGTGGGTCAGTTCCCTCAAGTTCAGCTAGGATTGCATCGGCTCGATGAACCTCTCAGGAACAAGGATGCAAGCGCCTCAGGATGGCTGGCTATTGGTGCCTTGTGCTGATCATGACCCGGTTCTTGCCGTTACGAGGCGACTCATCCGACCAGAGCGGAGGTTCTATAGGCCAGTGGCGTCATGCAAAATGCCTATGCTCATGCGTGGCGGACCTGAGTGGATCGCTCTCAAGCAGATCGTGGAAAAGCTAGAAAATTTATTATCCTAGGATATGACAAAGCAAGATGGCGGAGGGGGTGGGATTCGAACCCACGGTGGGCTTACACCCACGGCGGTTTTCAAGACCGCTGCCTTAAACCACTCGGCCACCCCTCCGGATGCGGAGAAATCCGCACCGGCACTCATCCTTCTCTAAGGCCGCCCGGCCGGATACGTCAACCGACACGGCCTGATCTTCCCGGCGACAGCCCTCCCCGCAGGCCCTCACGACCAATGCGTGCGCGCCGTATCGATGTGCAGATCGTCCATGGGCTGAATGGGGTCGGCCACCGGCTGATCGAGTTCCGGCGCCGCATGGGGCGTCGTCTGATGAGCATCGCCGCCATTGACCTGATCCGTCCAGGCGCTCGAGGCGTCATGGCCGGGATCGATGACGCCATCCGCCATCAGCAGGAGAATGTCCGATCCGGCGAGATCCTGGGTCGTGCCGGAATCCGCCCCGGCCGCGAGGCCGTGAATCTCCGGCGCAGCCGGCGGGGGCTCGTCCACGACGATGTCGACGGATCTGGCGCAGAGGTCGCTCCCTCGCTGTCGCGCAACGTGACCGAGATGCTCCTGGATCCGGCCGCAAGCCCGGACGCATCGCTGCTTTCGAGGACGAGGGACTGGAGCACCGCAGCGTAGGTCTCGGGCCTGGCGTGGCCGCTCAACGTCAGCGTCCCGGCAGAATAGCCGCCGCCGACCACCTCGATGCCCGTATCGCCGATCATCACGTGCCCGTTCTGGTCGTGGAGGGCATAGCCGTCGAAGTCGAGACGATCGTTCGGCTGCCCGCCGGACAGGGTGATGGTCGCGCCGCCGAGCTCGGGGCTGTCGATGTCGCTCGCCCGGGCGGCCCCGATGGCGTGGGTCTGGTGCGCGCTCGCGTCGGCATGAGCGGGCGCGGTCAGGCTCAACTCGGGAGCGTCGTTCACGGGATCGATGGTCACCGTGAACGGGGTCGTGGTCGTGGCGGTCTGGCCGGTCGCCTCGGTGCTGGTCGCCTGGAGGGTGAGATGCAGCGTCCCGTTCCAGTCGTCGGCGGGGATGAGCTGGAGGCCCGTCAGGCCCCCGGCGGGAACCCGCCATGCGCCGTCGGCGAGCGCCTCGCCCTGCGAGAGCCGGAAATCCGCGGGAATTCCCAGGACCGTGACCGAGAGGGTCTCGGAACCGTCCGTGTCCACGAGGGCGGCGGACAGGTCCAGCGGGATCGCGTGATCCTCGTGTCCGACCACGTCGTGGACGGTCACCTGGGGCGCATCGGCCACCGCCGTCACGGTCACCAGATGCGTGCCTGTGACCTCGCGGGTCGCGGTGACGCCATTGCCCGCGTCGGTGATGGTCGCTTTCAGGGTCAGGGAGAAATCGGCATCGCTATGACCCGAGAGCTGAACCGATACGAGACCGGCCCGCAGGTCGGCCGTGGAGACCAGCCAGGTGCCGGGCGCCTGTTGGGAGCCCACGGTCAGGCTCGCGCCGGTCGGAAGCCCTGAGACTTGCGTGAACTCCGACCAGGTTTCGGATCCGTCCGTGTCCTGGAGGGTGAAGGTCGGCTTGATCAGAATCGCGGTATCCTCGGCTCCCGCGCTCATGCCGCCGATCGTTCCCGTGTCCGCGACAGGGTTGAGGCTCACCGTGAAGTCCACGGATGTCCGGGCGGGCGATCCGCCGGTGGTCTCCGTGGCCACGCCGGTCAGGGTCAGGGTCAACTGGCCCGAAAACTGTGCCGGCGGCGTCATGGTCAGCCCGTTGAGCTGCGCGGGAGTCAGCAGCCAGCTGCCGTCGGGCTGCCTCGTGCCCGCATTGAGGCTGGCACCGGCCGGGACGCCGCTGAGCACGAACTCCAGGGTCTCGGATCCGTCTGTGTCCCGCAGGGAGCCGCCCAAGCCCGCAAGGCTCACCGTCGTGTCCTCGCTGCCCGTGACATGGGACACGGTCACATCGGGAGCATCCGCGACGGCGCCGACCTGGGCGCGGAAGCTCGCCTCGGTCGTGGTGGAGCCGCCCGTGCTCTCCTGGGCCGTCGCCCGGATGGTCAGGGAGAATGTCCCGGCGTAGTTCTCCGGCGGAATGACGGCGAGCCGCGGCAGGTCGGCGGCAGACACGATCCACGTTCCGTCGGCCTGTTGTGCCCCGTAGGTGAGGCTCGCGCCGGCCGGCATGCCCGAGATGACGACCGTCAGGACTTCCGAGCCGTCCCGGTCGGTCAGGGCTGCGGCGAGGTTCAATGCGATCGGCTGATCCTCGAGACCGGATGCATCGCGGGCGCTCACGACCGGCGCATCGGTCACGGCATCCACCTGCACCTGGAACGTATCGCGGGTGGTCGCGACGGAGCCGTTTGATGTCTCCCGCGCGTGGGCCAGCAGGGTCAGGTTCATGGTCCCGCTCCAGTCGGCGGGCGGCGTCACGGTCAGGCCGGCGAGCTGCGAGGGCGTGAGCGTCCAGCTGCCGTCGCCGTTGTTGATGCCCGCGGACAGGCGCGCGCCTTCGGGCAGCCCCTCGATCACCACGGAGAGCACCTCCGAGCCGTCGGTATCCGTCAGCCGGGCCGAGAGGTTGAGGTTGATGGTCCCGTCTTCGTTCCCAGCCGCATCATGCACCGCGATGACCGGAGCGTCGGCCGCTGGCGCGACGGAAACGGAAATCGTCCGATATGTCGTCTGCGTGTCGCCGTTGCTTCCTTCCCGGGTCGTCGCCTCGACCTTCAGTTCGAAGGTCCCGTACTTGTCCGGAGGCGGCACGAAGCGGAGACTCGCGAGCTCGGCGGTGTCGACCCGCCATTGTCCGCCCCCGAGATCGATGAGACCCGTGCCCTCGAGCCGAGAGCCCGCGGGAAGATCGGAGATCATGACGGACGTGACGCTCTCGCTTCCGTCGCGGTCGCTCGCCGTGACGGACAGGTTGAGGGGAACTCCCGTGTCCTCGACTCCGGCCGGAGGATTGGCCCCGATGGCGGCATGGTCGGCAACGGCTGTCACTTCCACGTTCAACGTGGCCTTGGTGCTCGTCTGGCTGCCCGTGGCCTCGGTGGCGACGGCCGCGATCTTGAGCGTGATCGTCCCCGAGAAATCGGCCGGCGTCAGGGTCAGGCCAGTCAGCTGATCGGGGCGGAGAACCCACGCGCCGGTCGCCGGATCCCGCACGCCGGCCGACAGGGACGCGCCGGCGGGAACGCCCTCGATGCGGATGCCGAGGGTCTCGCGGCCGTTGTCCGCGTCGTTGGTCATGGCTCCGATGGACAGGGTGACGGCGCCGTCTTCGTTGGTGACCGCATCCTCGACCGTCAGGCCGGGAGCCTGCGCGACCGGCGCGGTGCCGGGCGTCGCGCCGGGTGTCGTGCCGGATCCATCGCCACCGGTTCCCCCGCCTCCCCCGACAGGGGCCGTCACGGTGACCGGGACGGTTTCGCTCCGGGCAGCTTGGTCGCCCTCGCGCTCCACCCCGACCGCCGTCACCGTGAGATTGAAGCTCCCGGTGTAGCCGGCCGGTGGACGGATCGACAGGGTCGGAAGGGACTCGACGGGAACCAGCCACAGCCTTTCGCCCGCCGGGAGGCCGGCGGACAGGACAGCGCCGTCGGGCACGTCCCGCACCCAGATGTACAAGGTTTCCGACCCATCGGTGTCGCCAGGGGTCGCCGTGATGTGGAGCGGGATCCGGCCCTCGTCGGGGTTGATGCTGGCGTGGCCTGTCCCGGTGGAGGGCTCGAAACTCACGACGGGCGTGTCGGCATCGCCGAGGGGATCCACCACCATCTGACCGCCGATCGTGGCCCGCACGCCGCCGCTGTCCTCGATCGTCATCGAGACGTGCAGGGTGGCCGCCCTGTCGCTGTCGTGCGGCATGGTCAGCGTCACGCCGGTCATATCCTTGGCGGAGATCCGATAGACACCGTGTTCGTCCGGCGTGACGACGGTGTCGTTCGCCAGGCGCAGAACGGCTCCTTCGGGAACGCCGCTGATGAGAATGTCGCCGACGACCTTCTCCGAATTGTCGCTGTCGGTAAGACCCGGGTCGAGGCGCAGCGCGATGGGCCGATCCTCGGTCCCGTGCATGGTCCCCCAGTTGCCGGAGGTTCCGTCGAGACCACCGACGGCGGGAACATCCACCACCGCCTTCACCTCGACCGGGAAGGTGACAGGCGTCCTGGCCTCGTCGCCTCCCCGCTCCTCCTGCGAAACTGCCGTGACGGACAGGTTGATCGTGCCGGAAAAATTGGCCGGCGGCAGCAGCGTGACCACCCTGGCCTCCGCGGCCGTCAGCGACCAGACACCCGGGCCGCGATAGGTGCCGTGAGACATGATGGCGCCGTCCGGCACGCCTTTGATCACGAAGCTCAGCGCCTCGGACCCGTCGTTGTCCGGCAGGGTCGCCGTGAGGTTCAGGGCAATCGGAGTGTCCTCGAGGCCGCTGGCGCCGGTGACATCCATCACCGGAGCGTCCGCGACGGCCTGCACCGTCACCGGGATGTCGCGGGGCTCGCTTTCGGCCTTGCTGCCGTTGGGCTCGGCCGAAACGGCCACGACCCGCACGGTGAAATCCGCGTCCGATTGAGCGGGCGGCGTGATGGTCAGGCTGTTCACCTGCGCCGGATCGACCGACACGCTCCCGTTGACCACGACCAGTTCCACGCCGCTGGCGCGGACGGTCGCTCCGTTCGGAATGCCCGTGATCCTGAATTCGACGATCTTTTCCGAACCGTCCCGATCGGTGGTCCAGGCCGTCATGTTCAACGGAATGGCCGTATCCTCGTCGCCGAAGGCCGGTGCGACCCGCAGCCCCGGGGCATCCGCGACGGCATCGACCGTGACCTGGAAGGACACGTCGCGTATTTCGGTCTTGCCGGTCGATGTCTCCCTGGCGGTCGCTTCGATCCTGAGATCGATCGTGCCCGAAAAATCCGCCGGAGGATTCAGGGACACGCTCGAAAGATCCTTTGCGTCCACGAGCCAGGAACCGTCGGACTGAGGAACGCCTTTCGTGAGAGAGGCGCCGCTTGGAACCCCGTAAATCCTGACCGTGAGGGTCTCCGAACCGTCCGTGTCCGCGAGCGAGGCCGAGAGGCTCAGCGCGATCGGCTGGTCTTCCTTGCCGGAGACGTTCGCGGCAGCCACGTTCGGCGCGTCCGTCACGGCGAGAACCTTGATGGCGTAGGTGCCCGTCACCTCCTGGCTGACCGTCTTGCCGTTGCCGGTGTCGCTCAGGGTCGCCTTGAAGGTCAGGCTGAAGTCGTCATCGCTGTTTTCCGGCGGTTTGATGGAGATCCGCCCGGTCCGCAGATCCGCCGTGGACACGGTCCACACGCCGTCCGCGACCGTGCCTCGATTGAGCGTCGCTCCTGCCGGAACTCCGATAATCTGGCTCGTCTCGGACCATGTCTTCGAGCCGTCCCTGTCAGGGGTTGCGAACGACGGACTGAGCTTGATCCACGTGTCCTCGTCACCCTTGACCGCGCCGCCGATCGTGCCTTGATCGAGCACGGGGTCGAGGTTCACCGTGAAGGATGCCGCGTTCCGAGCGCTGGGGGCGCTCGGGTCGCTCTCCGTCGCGATGGCCGTCAGCGTCAGCTTGATCGTGCCGGAGACGTTCGGCGGCGGCGTGAGGACCGCCTGCTCCAGTTGGGCCGGGGTGAGGAGCCACCCTCCGGTCGCCTGCTTGACGCCGACATTGAGTTTCGAACCATTGGGCGCGGTCAGAAGAAAGCTCAGAGTCTCCGACCCGTCGAGATCGCGCAGGGCCCCGCCCAGCCCCTTGAGGACGACAGGCTCGTCCTCGCGGCCGGAGAAGTTCACGACCGTGACGTCAGGCATATCCGCAACTGCCCCGACATTGACGCGGAAGTCGGCCGAGCTGGTCCGCGTATCGCCGTTGGCTTCCTTCGCCGTCGCCTCGATGCGCAGGGTGAGCGCCCCCGAAAAGTCCTTCTGCGGCACGAGTGAAAGATGCGGGAGATCGGCGGGAGTCACGCTCCAGCTGCCGTCCTGCTGCCGGGTGCCGTGGGACAGGCTGACATCGGCCGGCACGCCGAAGACGGCGACGGACAGCACTTCCGAGCCGTCCTGGTCATTCAGGACCGCGCTGAGATCGAGCGCCACCGGCGTGTCCTCGAGGCCCCTGACGTCATGAGCGACGATCTGGGGAGCATCGGCGACCGCCTCCACATCGACCTTGAACGGAACCCGCGTCGTCGCAGTCGATCCGTTCGACGTTTCGCGCGACTGGGCCACCAGGGTCAGGGCCATGGTGCCGCTCCAGTCGACGGGCGGCGTCACCTTGAGCCCGGTGAGCTGCGCCGGAGACAGGCTCCAGGTGCCGTCGCCGTTGTTCGTGCCTGCGGACAGCTCTGCCCCTTGCGGCAGTCCTTCGATCACGAACGAAAGCACTTCCGAGCCGTCGAGGTCGGTCAGAGCGCCCGAGAGATCGAGACCTACGGGCTGGTCTTCCCGGGTGGCTGCATCATGGGCGCCGGCCTGCGGGATGTCGGCAACGGCTTCCACATGCACCTGGAAAGGAGCATCGGTCGTTGCCATCGAGCCGTTGTCGCTCAGGGAGACGGCACGCAGGGTGAGGCTGATCGTGCCGGAGAAGTTTTCCGGCGGCAGGATGGAAAGGTCCGACAGATCCGCCACATCCACGCGCCAGCTGCCATCCGCGGCGTGGCTGCCGTGCGACAGCGAGGCCCCGGCCGGGACGCCGAGGATGCTGACCGACAGGGTCTCGGAACCGTCCGTATCGGTCAGAGCGGCGGACAGGTCGAGGGCGGCCCATCCGTCCTCGCGGCCCGAAGCGTCATGGACGCTGACCGCCGGAGCGTCGGAGACGTTGTCGACCTCCACCTGGAGGGCCGTGCTCCGGGTGGCGGTCGAGCCGTTCGACGTCTCCCGGGCGGTTGCCTCCAAGGTCAGGTTGATCGTGCCGGAAAAATCGTTCGGGGCCGTGATAGTGAGATGCGCGAGGTCGGAGGGCTGGACGCTCCAGCTGCCGTCGGCCTGGTGGGAGCCGTGCGAGAGCGTCGCGTCGGCCGGCACGCCGAGGATCCTCACGGAGAGAGCCTCCGACCCATCCGTATCGACGAGAGCAGCCGAGAGCTTCAGCGGGATCGGGCGATCCTCGTCCCCGGTCACGTTGGCCGCCGAGATCACGGGCGCATCGGCAACGGCAGACACCGCAACCGTGTGGGTGCCCGTCACGACCCGACTGGCGCTCCGGCCGTCCACGCTGTCGATCAGGGTCGCGGTCAGGGTCAGGGTGAAATCCTGGTCGCTGTGCTCGGCCGGTCGAAGGCTCACGAGCCCGGCCTGCAGGTCGGCGTTCGCGACCTGCCACACGCCCGGCGCGATCTCCGTGCCGCGGCTGAGCGAGGCGCCGGCCGGCAAGCCCGCCACCTGGGTGAACGCGGCCCAGGTCTCGGACCCGTCCGCGTCCGGGGTGACGAAGGACGGCTGGAGCACGATCGCCGTGTCCTCTGGTCCGGCGCTCGCACCCGAAATGGTGCCGGCGTCGGCGACCGGATCCACCGTTACGGTGAAGGTCGTGGCGGTGCGGGCACCCGGAACGCCCACCTCGCTCTCGGTGGCAACCGCCGTGAGAGTGAGGCTGATCGCGCCCGAAAAATCCCTGGGCGGCGTCATCGACAGGTGCCCGAGGTCGGCGGGCGACACGTTCCAGCTGCCGTCCGGCTGCCGCGTGCCATGCGACAGGAAGGCACCGTCCGGCACGCCGAGGATGCTGAGCGACAGAATCTCCGATCCGTCGGCGTCGACGAGCCGGGCGGACAGGTCGAGCGGAATCGGCTGGTCCTCGTCGCCCGAGACGTCGGCGGCCGACACCACGGGAGCATCGGCCACCGCCGTGACGGTGACGGAATGCGTTCCGGCCACGATCCGGCTGGCGCTCGCGCCATCGGCGCTGTCGATGAGCGTCGCGGTCAGGGTCAGGGTGAAATCCGCATCGCTGTGCGCGGCGGGCTGGATGGTCACGAGACCGGCCTGCAAGTCGGCCGTCGACACCTGCCACACGCCCGGCGCGATCTCGGAGCCGCGATTCAGGGATGCGCCGGCCGGGAGGCCCGCCACCTGGGTAAACTCGGCCCAGGTCTCGGACCCGTCCGCATCCGGGGTCATGAAGGTCGGGCGAAGCAGAATCGGGGCGTCCTCCGATCCCGTGCTCGTCCCGCTGATCGTGCCCGCATCCGCGACCGGATCGACGGCCACGGCGAACGTGGCCGAACTCCGGGCACTCGGAACGCCCGGTTCGTTCTCGGTCGCGATGGCCGTCAGAGTCAGGGTGAACGTGCCGGAGGCCTGCGGCGGCGGCGTGAGGGTGAGACCCTCCAGCTGCGCCGGCGTCAGGGCCCAGCGTCCGCCCCCGAGCGCCGTTCCTGCGCTGAGCGTGGCTCCTTCGGGCACTCCGCTGAGCACGAAGCCGAGGCTCTCGGAACCGTCCGTGTCACGCAACGCGCCGCCGAGGCCGGCGAGGCTCACGGGGGTGTCCTCCTGCCCACGGGCGTCGGCGACCGTCACGGCCGGTCCGTCGGCCACGGCATGCACCTGCACCTGGAAGGGCGCGTCGACGAAGGACGTCCCGCCGTTCACCTCCTGCGACGTGGCGCGCAGGGTGAGGCTGACAGTGCCGGAGAAGTTCTCCGGCGGAATGAATCCGACATGCTGCAGGTCCGCCGGCGACACGGTCCAGCTGCCGTCCGGCTGGCGCGTGCCGTGGGTCAGCGACGCGCCTTCGGGAACGCCGAAGATGGTGATCGACAGCGCCTCAGAGCCATCCGTGTCGCCCAGGACGGCCGTGAGATCGAGTGCGATCGGCTGATCCTCCTCGCCCGATGCATCGGCGACCCGGACACGGGGGGAGATGCCATCGTATCGCGCGGCTCCTCGGGCTGAGGCTCCCCGGGAGTGGGCCGGTCCACGGAAGGCGGCGCCACGACGGGCTGGTCCTCGCGGTCGGAGGGACGCCCGGTGGCCATGGCAGGTTCGAACGCGGCCGCGGTCGCGGACGGCGGCGCGCTGGAGGAGCCCGCAACCACTCCCGCCTTCGCGACCGCGGCGGACGAGCGCACGAGCGTCGGGGCGATCTCCGGAGCGTCCGCGATGGCTCTCCGGATCTCCGTCGGCAAGCCGGAAGGCGGCGGCGTCTCGAGCCTGTCGAGCGCCACATCGATCGGCTTGGCGGCCTGAGCGTCCGCCAGGGGCGCGATCCCGCCCGTTGCGGCGGACGCGCCGCCCGAAGGGGCTCCCGGCACCATGCCGAAAGCCGCAACCGCCTCCGTTCCACCGACGAGGTTGCCGCTGGCCCCGCCGTCGCCGACGGGAACCGCCCGCTGGACGGCGCGCAGGGCCCGCAGGGCCTCCTCGTCGACCACGCTGGCATCGAACGGAATGGTCAGGTCAGGTTGCTGGGTCATGGATGTGCTCAGCGCTCGTGAAAGGATGCCGCCATGGCGGAGTAGATCGGCTTCAGCAGGTATTGCAGCACGGTCTTGGTGCCGGTGGTGATGTCCGCCTGGACGGTCATGCCGGCGACGAGCTGCGCGTGACGGGGGTCGTGGCCGACATGCTGCTGCTTGAGGGCGATGCGGGCGCGGTAGTGCGGCTGCCGCTGCTCGTCGAGGAAGGTGCCGGCCGAGATGCGCTCCACCGTCCCCTCCACGGAGCCGAAGCGCGCATAGTCGAAGGCCTGGACCTTCACATGCACCGGTTGTCCGACCTCGATGAAGCCGATATCGCGCGGCATGAGCCGGACGTCGGCCACGAGCTGCGCGTCCTGCGGCATGACTTCCGCGACCAGGCCGCCGGGCGGCAGCACGGTTCCCGGGCGATGTACGGCAAGCCCGCGCACAACGCCGCCGATCGGCGCGCGGAGCAGGATCCGCTCGGCCCGGTCTTCCAGCTTGTGCACGACTTCCCTCGTCTCGGCGACCTCGAGGGCGACGCGCGCCGCCTCCTGCCGCGCCTCGTCCACGGCCGTGGACTGCGCCTCGACGACGCGAGCTTCCGCTTCGGCAAGACCCCGTTGCGCGGTGGCGCGCTGCCCGGTCAGCCGCTCGTGCTCGGCCTTGGCGCTCATGAAAAGGCGCTGCGCTTCCAGCACCGAGAGACGGGTCGTCAAGCCGCTTCGCGCGAGTTCCTCGCGGATTGCGAGTTCCTTGGAATGCAGCTCCATTTGCTCCCGAACCGACGCGATCTGCCCGGCCAGGGTGGCCAGATCGCCGCGCCGCTGCGCCACCTGCTCCTGGAGAACCGAGACATGGTCGGCCATCGCCTGCAGGCGCGCGGTCAGCGCCGCGCGCTGCGGCTCGAGGAAGAGCCCGGAGGACAGGGGCGGCATGGTCTGCGCGTCACCGCCCGCGGAAGCGACGATCCCGGCGGTCGGCCCCTGGCGCCCGCGCAGGTCGAGAGCCAGCATGTTGCCCTCCGCGGCCGCGGCGAGCCGTTCGGCCTGCAACTGGAGGGATTCGAGCCGATGCCGCGCCTGCGACAGCTCAGACTGCGCGACCGCGTCGTTCATGCGCAGCAGAGGCTGCCCCTCCTCGACCGCTTCGCCCTCGTTCACGAGCACTTCGGCCACGATCCCGCCCTCGAGATGCTGAATGGGCGCCGGCGCCACCGTCGGGGCGATCTCGCCTACGCTGACGGCGACTTCCGGCACATGGGCCAGCGTCGCCCAGGTCAGTCCTGCCGCGACCAGGAGCCCGGTTCCGAGGACGACGGTGCGCTCGAGCCCATGCACCCGCAACTCTTCGAGGGCGAGCACGTGACCGTCCGGACGCGGCTTGCGGCTCGCACGCGGGAGGGCACGGCGGTCCGTCACCGGCGGGAGGATTTCGCCTGACGAGGCGGAGAGTGCGATCTTGCTCATCATGCAACCTTCGAGTTGTTGGCCGCGGACAGATGGCCGAAGGCGGCGTTCGCCACGGACGGACCGATCGGGGCTCTCGTCGGGCGCGGGCCGACGGGAGGAGCCGTCTGCTGGTCGAGTTCTTCCACCTGCCCGTCGCGCAGGCGCAGGACGCGGTCGGCAAGCCGGATGTGGCTCGGCCGGTGGGTTGCCATCAGGATGGTGCAACGGCCGCGGCGCGAGGCGATGACGTCGGTGAAGGCTTTCGCGCAGGCGTCGTCGAGACCCGCGACGGGTTCATCGAGCAACAGGATCGGCGCGTCGCGCAGCAAGGCGCCCGCCAGGGCGATCCGTTGCAGGATGCTGCGCGGCAGGCGGCCGCTCTGGTTGTCGCCGACCCGGGTGTCGAAACCCTGCGGCAGGGCCTCGATGGACTCGAGGACTCCGGCTTCGGCGGCCGCGGCGCGCAGCTCCGCGTCCGATGCGCTCGGGCGCGCGAGACGCAGGTTCTGCGCCACCGTGCCGTAGAGAAGCCCGGGCGATTGCGGCACCCAGCCGATGCTGCGACGGAGCACGGCGGGATTGAAGGAACGCACGTCGTGGCTGTCGATCCGCACCAGGCCGCCCTGAGGCCTGTAGAGCCCTGCGATCAGCAGAAGCAGGGTCGACTTCCCGCTTCCTTCCGCACCCGTCACCGCGACGACCTGACCGGGCTGGATGGCGAAGCTGGCGCCGGCGAGGACCGGTTCGGATTGCGGGAGATAACGCAGGGTCACGCGCTGGAACACGATGGCGCCATGCTCCGGCGGCGCCATCCGCGCCTCGAGCGGCGGAGGCCGCTCCGTCTCGAGCGCCATCAGCCCGTCGACCTGCCGGATGGAGGCCTGAGTCTGCTCCCAGCGGGACAGCATGACGAAGCAGGTCTGCATCGGGCCGAGAACCCGCCAGATCAGCATCATGCCGGCGATCAGCGCGCCCGCGGTCATAGCGCCGCCGAGGACCGCGAGCACGCCCATCACGACGGCGGCGAGACCCGAAAGGGTCACGAGCGCCTGGCTCGTGGCGAGAACCGACCCGGACAAGGTGCTGACCCGCGCCGAGGCGACGGCCGCCGCGGCCGCTGCCGTGGAATAGCGATCGATCCAACGCTCCTCGGCTCCGACGAGCTTCAGGGTCCTGACGGTTTCGAGTGCTTCGACGGCGAGGGCTTCCCGCGCCTGATTGGCCCGGGCGGCCTGCTCGATCGCCAGCCGCATCGGTCCGCGGGAGACGAGGTAGAGGGCCACGAACCCGATCGCCGTGCCGACCGGAACCACCGCGATCCAGCCCCCCAGCACCACCATGAGCACGATGACGAGCAGCGTGAACGGCATGTCGAGAAGGGCAACCGCGAAACTCCCGGTGAGAAATTCCCGAATGGCCGCAAAGTCCCGCAGACGTGAGACCTGGGAGGCGGTCCCGGCCCTTTCCACCAGGGCCGTCGGCAAGGACATGAGCTGCGTGAAGACCGCGCTCGGCACGGTCCGGTCGAGCCGTTCCGCGATGCTGAGCAGCGCCCGCTGGCGAATGGACCGGAATGCGACCTCGAGGAGGATGGCGATTGCCGCACCAACGACCAGCATCGGCAGGGTCTGCGGGCTGTAACCGGCGATCACCGTATCGAAAACCGACATGGTGAACACGGGCACCGCGAGCCCGAGCACGGCCATCAATCCGCTGATGCCGAGCAGCGCCGGCAGATCGCCGCGGAACCGTCGGGCGATCCCGCTGAACCATCCCTGACGCGACGTGCCCGCATCCGCATCGATGACGAGCATCAAGGTCCCGCGAAGCGTCTCGGGACTGCAGGGCTCCACGTGGCCGGTCGCCCCGTCGAGAAGAAGGATTTTCCCCTCTTCATCGCGATAGACGATCGCCGCCGCGCCGCCCGTCGGCAGCAGGATCGCCGGCAGTCGCCTCGGATCGAGGCTCCCGCGCGACAGGCGCTCCATGCGGGTCGGATAGCCGAGGATGGCCAGAGTGTTCCGCACGTCCGTGATGTCGAGATCCGGTTTGACATGCGGCAGAGCCGACAGAAGATCGTCCGCGCTGCCGGACCATTCCATCAGCCACAGCATGGTCGTCAAGGCAGCGGGAGAGATCGGACGGAGCGACCAGGTCCTCCGGCAGCTCCAGCGGAAAGCGCGAACGATCTTCCGTGGCCAGGTTCATGACACGCGCTCCAAACGGCTGTCCCGGATCGTGTAGACCCGGCTGGCGATGTTCAAGGTGGAGGGACGGTGCGTGACGATCACGACCGTCACCCTGCCCCGGAGGTCCGCCAGGAGGCGAGCCAGCCGTGCATCGCTGTCGCCGTCGATCTGGGACGTGATGTCGTCGAGGAGGAGGATGCGCGGCTCCTCCACCAGCGCACGGACCACGCCGATCCGCTGGGCCGCGCCCCGCGGCAGGGGCGTGGCCGCCACACCGACCTGAGTGTGCCAGCCGCCCGGCAAGGCGCTGGCAACCTGGTCGAGGCCGAGTTCCGTGGCGAGGCGCAGGGCCAGGCCCTCGCGCTGCGGCTGATGCATCGTCATGTTCTGCAGCAGCGTGCCCCGGACCAGCGCCGGTCCGGCGGCACCAGAGCGACCAGCCGCCGTGCCGGACCGACGTCGATCCCGGCGAGATCCTGCCCGTCGATCGAACCTGCCCGCTCGTCGCCTTGAGGTCTCCCGCGATCAGGCGCAGCAACGTGGATCGGCCGGACCCGTTGGAGCCCGTGATGCCGACGATCTCGCCGGGCAAGGCTTCCAGGTCGAGACCGTCGAATAGCCATTCGCCGTGGCGCGGGGTGCGAAACCGAACGTCCTGCAGGTGGATGTGCCCGGCCGGCACGTCCAATGTCGGGCGCTCGAGGTTCCGCTCCTGAGGCAATGCGCCGATCTCGGCGACACGCCGCTTGCTCTCCCGGAGCGATTGCAGGCGCGACCACAGGGCGACACCGCCGAGCAGAGGCTGCATCGTGCGGCCGACCAGCATGGTGCAGGCGCCGAGCCCGCCCACGCTGAGCTGTCCGCTCAGAACCATGTGGCAACCGAAGGCCGCGACCCCCACGGTGGCGACCTGGGCCAGCAGCATGCCGCCTTCCTGACCGGACGAAATCGTATGCGACAGCTTCCGGCGCAACTGGGCGGAGCCGTTCTGCAGGCGCTCGTAGCGCCGCTCGAGCAAGGGCTCGGCACCCAACACCTTCATGGAATGAATGCAGTTCAGGGTGTCGAACAGGAAATTGAAGCGACGTTCTTCGGCCATCGCGAGATCATGAGCCGCGCGGCGGACACGGCGTCCGGTCAGCGCCGCCAGCAGCTCGACGCCGGCCAGGAGCGTCAGGGGCACCAGGACCAGCGGACCTGCCAGATACCAGATGCCGAGGAGGTAGAGCAGCGCGAAAGGCAGGTCGAGCATCGCCTGCAGGGCGGGGCCGGACCAGGCCTCGCGCAGGGTGCCGATCGCCGAGAGGCGCTCGGCGTAATAGCCGTTGCCGTGGGCCTCGAGCTCGGACAGGGGAGCATTCAGCAGGCACTCCATGGCCTGGCGGTGGGCCTGGGCCTCCGACGTTGCCGCGACACGGGCAAGCACCCGGCCGCGCACGTGGCGCAAGAGCGCCTCCAGAAGAACCGCGACGGCCACCGTCGTGGCAAGCACCGCCAGGGTCCCGACGGCCTTGTTCGGCAGGATCCGGTCATAGACCTGGAGCAGCGCGACGGGAAGCGCCAGCGCGAGCAGGGTGATGAGCAGCGTCGCCTCGATCACCGGGATCATGAACCCGATCCCGAAGCGGCCGATCAGGCCTCTGAACGGGCGTGTCAGCCAGGGGCCGGCGGACACCATCGATGGTGCCGCGGTAGAAACGGCGGACCGATCCATAACGCTACCAATGGCCTTTCGGCCGAAAGAACAATGATGATGTCTTTGATGAAATATACCGGGCTCTCACCGGTATGGCGGGACGGCATCATGCCTTTGAGCCAGCCTCATCTGAGTGAGCGCCCAACCCGCCATGAGTTTCAGCCTATAGCTACACTAGAATTCGGAAATATTTTCTTATGTGTCAATGCAATGTTGTGTCGCGTCCGCTCGTAACATTCTGGTAAAGTTAACATTCGACCCTGGAACTCCTCGGACGCTGCATCGAAGCCCCGACGCGAACGGCTCCGGGATCTGGGCTCCATCGGCCGCGCGGCAAAGGTCCGCCTCCAGGCCTGAGCGGAGAACAGGCGCTGCGCCAAGTCTGCGTCACGGTGGCAAGAGCAATGCGGCCGCACCGTCCAGGTCCGACACCTCCGAATAAGGCAGCGAGTCCGGGTTGCCCGCCTCCCCCCGCCGGTTCACCCAGATGCCGCGGAGGCCCAGTTCGTGACAGGCCTTCATGTCCCAGTACATGCCCATGGCGACGTGCACCGTCTGGTCGGGCGTGACGCCTATCGTGCGGCAGGCGTATTCGAAGAGCTGTCGCGACGGCTTGTAAGCCTGCGCCTGTTCGGCGGTAATGACGTAGTCGAATGGGACCCCGATGCGCGCCACGGTCGGGGCGATAAGATCGTCGTCGGAGTTCGTGAAGATCGCGAGCTTGTAGCGCTCGCGCAGGCGCCGCAGGACCTCCGGGACCTCGGCGTGCGGGCCCATCCTCATGGGCGAGGACGCGATGCGCTCGATCTCGTCCGCGCCCGGAGTCAGCCCGTGTTCGCGGAACGCAGCGGCAAAGCCGATGCGCAGGATGTCCTTGTAGAGGCGGTGCGGCCTTTCCGCCGTCAGGCGCCGCCCCTGCGCGGAGAAGCTGTCGAGGATCGCGGATGCGCTCGCGCCGCTCGCCTCGTGCCGCGCCAGCGCGGCACCGATCTCGTGCTCGAGCACCTCGTACCATTGCACGAGCGTGCCATAGCAGTCGAAAGTGATGACCTTCGGGGTAGGATCGAGTTCGAACATCGCGGTGTCGGATCCGGGCATCGGGAGAGCCTGCTGTTCGTCATGCCTCGACAAGGCTTCACCACGGCAGCGGATCACGAAACCGCGGCCGCGGCAACGCTTCGGCGCGATTCAGGCCCTGGAGCTGTTTCCACGAGCGTGGAAACATCTCTCTTCTTTGGCTTGCCGCATTTTTCAACGGCGAACCGGATCCACTTCGCCGAAAAATGCGCTAATCGCCCATCTCGACCGGCGGCGTCCCATAGGTGTGAAACGACTCGACGGTCTTCATGCCCCATGCCTGGCCCTTGCGGCGCTCCGCCTCCGTCCACACGATCGGCTTCCAGTCCGGGGCCAGGATGAGGCGGGCGCCGGCGTTGCAGACCTCGACCCGGTTGCCCCCCGGTTCGTAGACATACAGGAAGAAGGTCTGCTGCACCGCGTGCTTGTGCGGACCGGATTCGATGGAAACGCCGGCCTCCAGAAAGATGTCGGCGGCTCTCAGGACGTCCTCGCGGCTGTCGAGCGCGTAGGTCAGGTGATGGAACCGACCCCTCGCGCCGGTATGGTCCCGCGTGAACGCGAAGTCGTAGCTCTTGTTGGTCAGCGTCATCCACATGCCGGCCTCGGTGCCGTCGTCGAGGACGATCTGCTCGGTCAGCCGGCAGCCGAGATAGGTCTCGTAGAAGATCCGGTTCTCCCGGATGTCCGCCGCGAGGCAGTTCAGATGATCGAGCCGGCGGACATTGACGCCCCGGGCCGGGAACCGCTGCGCCTGGTTCTTAAGAGCCGGCTTCAGCTCCGGCGGAGCCTGGTACCACTCGGTCTCGTAGTAGAGCTCCACCACGTGCCCGTCCGGATCGCGACACAGGAAGGCCGGCCCGTGACCGAGATCGCCGTCCGTCCAGCCGATCTCGTAACCCGATCCCTTCAGAGCAGCGACGCGACGCTCGAGTGCCTGCCGGCTGCGGGCGCGAAAGGCCATATGGCCCATGCCGGGCTTCTTCGAGGCGGTGAGCTTGAGCGAGTGGCGCTCGTAGTCGTCCCAACCGCGAAGGTAGACCGAATCGCCCTGCCGTCCGCTCTCCGTCATGCCGAGCACGTCGACGAAGAAGCGAAGGCTCTCCTCGGGCCTGGGCGTGAGCAGTTCAAGGTGGCCGAGATGGGCCAGGTCGAGCACCGGTTCGTCCTGCATCGTCGTATCCCTCGCGTGTGACGGGATTGGCGAGGGAACTCTTCGCTCCCTCGCGTGCCCGATCAGGCCGCCTGCTTGGCTCCGGAGCCGGGGCTGCCCCACACCTCTTCGGCGATCTCGACGATCATGCGCAGCTTGGCCCATTGCTCGTCCTCGGCCAGGGTGTTGCCCTCCTCGGTGGAGGCGAAGCCGCATTGGGGCGAGAGGCAGAGCTGGTCCAGATCGACGTATTTCGTCGCCTCGTCGATCCGGCGCTTGATGTCGTCCTTGTGCTCGAGGATGCCGGTCTTGGAGGTCACGAGGCCGAGAACGACGGACTTGCCCTTGGGCAGGAAGCGCAGGGGCTCGAAGCCGCCGGCGCGGTCCGTGTCCCATTCCATGAAGTAGCCGTCCACCGGCATGCGGTTGAACAGCACCTCCGCGACCGGCTCGTATCCGCCGGACGCGATGAAGGTCGAGCGGAAGTTGCCGCGGCACAGGTGCATGGTGATCGTCAGATCCTCCGGCTTGTCCCTGAGCGCCTCGCGCACCATGCCGGCATAGATCTCGGGCTGCTTCTCCGGGTCGTCCCCGCGCTGGCGCAGCATCTCGCGCTGCTCCGGATCGCAGAGATAGGCGAAGGAGATGTCGTCGAGCTGCAGATAGCGGCAGCCGGCATCGTAGAAGGCGTGAACGGCCTTGTTGTAGGCCCGGCCGACATCGGCATAGAAATCGTCCATGTCGGGATAGACGCCCATGTTCATCATCTTCCGCCCGCCGCGGTAATGGAGCATGCTCGGTCCCGGAATGGTCATCTTGGCGACCCGGTCCGTGTTGTCCTTCACGAAGCGGAAGTGGTCGATCATCGGATGCTGGCCGGAAAAGCCGACCTTGCCGGTGATCCGCAGCGCCTTCGAAATGCCGACGCCGCCCTTGAAGTTCATGCCCGAATCGGCCTCGACGGAGGTGACGCCGTCGAGATGCTCCAGGAAGTCGAAATGCCAGAAGGCGCGGCGGAACTCGCCGTCCGTCACCGCCTGCAGGCCGATCTCCTCCTGTTTTCTGATCAGGGCCCGGATCTCGCGGTCCTCCACCTCCTTCAGGGCCTCGTCCGAGATCTCGCCGTCGTGATGCCTGTGGCGCGCCTCCTTCAAGGCGGCGGTCCGAAGCAGGCTGCCGACCATATCGGCGCGGAAAGGCGGTTTCGTGCGTTGCATGGGCTTTCCTCCAGATGAAAAAATCTAACGCGCGGCCATCCGGGCCGGCTTCTTCTTGGCCGTCACCCCGAGATGCTGCTCGAGGGCGGCCGGGTCGTCGATCAGCGACCGGCTCGTGCCGGAATGCACGATGGTGCCGCGGTCGAGGATGACGGCATTGTCGGTGACGCCGAGGATCTTCTGGGCGTGCTGCTCGACCACGACGGCGGACATGCCCTCCTGGCGGATGATCCGGTTCAGGGCCGCCAGCAGTTCCTCGATGATGATCGGAGCCAGCCCCTCCGTGGGCTCGTCCAGCAGCATGAGCTTGGGGTTGAGCACGAGCGCGCGGGCGATGGCGAGCATCTGCTGCTCGCCGCCCGAGAGCTGGTTGCCGAGATTGGAGCGGCGCTCCTTGAGGCGGGGGAACATCTCGTAGACGCGGGCCAGCGTCCAAGGCCCGGGGAGCGCCACCGCGGTGATGTTCTCCTCCACGGTCAGGGACTTGAAGATGTTGCGCTCCTGCGGCACCCAGCCGATCCCGGCGAGCGCCCGCCGGTCCGGGCGGGCCGCCGTGACGTCCTGGCCGTCGAGCCGGATCGAGCCGCCGCGCAGCCGCGTCACCCCGATGATCGTGTTGAGCAGGGTCGTCTTGCCGGTGCCGTTGCGCCCGAGCACGGCGAGCGACTCCCCGGGCTTGAGCGACAGGTCGATCTTCGAGATCACGACGGCCTCGCCGTAACCGGCGGAGACCTGGCTGAGCTGCAGAAGGTCATTCATCGACGCTCTCCCCGAGATAGACGGCTCGAACCCGGGGATCGGTCGAGACCTCCTCGACGCTGCCTTCGGTGAACAGCCCGCCGTTGACCAGGACCGAGATCCGGTCGGCGAAGCTGAAGACCAGGTCCATGTCGTGCTCGATCAGAAGAACCGACACGTCCCGCGGCAGGGCCGCCACGGTGGCGAGCAGCTCGTGCCGCTCGGCCTCGGGCACGCCGGCGGCCGGCTCGTCGAGGAGGAGCACCCGTGGCCGGCACGCGAAGGCGACGGCGATCTCCAGGAGCCGCTGCTTGCCATAGGCCAGATTCGCGGTGCGCTCGTCGAGCACGTCGGTGAGGCGGAAGCGCTCGGCGATCTCGACGATCTCGTCGACGATCTCGCGCTTGCTGCCGATCACGCGCCACCAGTCGCGGCCTCCTCCCATGCGCTCCGACACCGCCAGACCGAGCGTTTCGAGCGGCGTCATGGCCGGGAAGAGCTGGTTGATCTGGAACGTGCGGGCGAGACCGCGCTGGACCCGCAGTTCCGGCCGCAGGCGCGTGATGTCCTGGCCTTCCAGGAGGATCTGCCCGGATGTGGGCGCAAGCACGCCCGTGAGGAGGTTGATGAACGTGGTCTTGCCGGCGCCGTTCGGCCCGATGAGGGCATGGCGGGCGCCCTGCTCCAGCCTGAACGTCACGTTGTCCGTGGCCACGAGGCCGCCGAAGCGCTTGACGAGGCCTCTGGTTTCGAGAGCAGCCGCCATGTCAGACCTCCCGGGCCTTGGTGGTGGGCAGAGGCCGTGCCTTGTCGGTCGCGAGGCCGCGCCGCGACCGCGGCCACAGGGCCCGGACCCGGTCGGTCAGCCGCTCGCGCCCTGCCAGCACGAGGAGGACGAGGATCAGGCCAATCCAGAACTGCCAGTATTGCGGCGTCCAGGCGGAGAGAACGTCCTGAAGCACCTTGAAGAAGACGGCCCCGATGAGCCCGCCATAGAGATAGCCGACGCCACCGATCACCAGCACCAGCATCACGTCGGCGGAGCGGTGGAAGGCGAGCACGTCGAGGGAAACGAACTGGGTGGTCTGGGCCAGCAGGGCGCCGGCGACGCCGGCATAGGCGGCTGCCAGGGTATAGACCGCCACGAGGCGGCGGTTGACCGGGATGCCGACAGCCCTGGCCCGCAGGGGGTTGTCTCGGATCGAGCGCAGCGACAGGCCGTAGGGCGACACGACGATCCGCCGCGCGATGACGAACAGCACGAAGGTCACCAGGAGGCTGTAGGCGTAGGCGACCGTTCCGAAGATGTCGAACTCGAACAGGCCGAGGATCGGCCCCATGGTGATGCCCTGGAGCCCGTCGGCGCCGCCGGTGAGCCAGGACATCTGGTTGGCCAGCTCGCCCAGGACGAGGGCGACGCCGAGCGTCACCATGAGCTTGGTCAGGTCAGAGCCGCGCAGGACGAGGAAGCTGGTGACGAAGCCGAGAATCGCCGCGGCGAGCGCGGCGACGCCCAGGCCGAGCAGAGGATCGCCGATCCCGTTCTTGGCCAGGATGCCGGCCGCATAGGCGCCGAGCCCGAAGAAGGCTGCGTGGCCCAGGGACACGATGCCGGCATAGCCGAGGATCAGGTCCAGAGACAGGGCGAACAGGCCGATGATCGCGATCTCGTTGAGGATCAGATGGCGCTCGGGCAGGAAGACCAGGGTGGCGGCCGCCACGAGCCAGAAGGCGACCTCGCCCCAGCCCCATCGGCCCCTCCGGCCCAGGGCCGCCCTTATGTTATCGGCAGTGTCGGACTGCATCGGCATGTTTCCTGTCGGTTCAGCGCGCACGGGCGAACAGCCCCTGAGGGCGGAGAACGAGAACGACGATCATGAGCGTGTAGATGACGAAGGCGCCCAGGCTCGGCACGTAGTACTTCCCGGCCACGTCGGCGATCCCGAGCAGCAGGGAGGCCAGGAACGGTCCGGTGATGCTCGTCGTCCCGCCGACGGTCACGACGATCAGGAAGTAGATCATGAACTTGAGCGGGAACGTGGGATCGAGCCCCAGGATCTCGGCCCCCAGGGCGCCGCCCAAGCCCGCGAGTCCCGACCCGACCGCGAAGGTGGCGGCGAAGATCACGCTGACGTTGATGCCGAGTCCGCGGGCGACGCGCGGATCGTCCACGGCGGCCCTCAGGCGGCTGCCGAACTGGGTCTTCGTGAGGATGAACTGGAGGGCCACCACCAGGACCCCGCATACGGCGATGATGAAGCTGCGGTACAGCCCGACCTGGATCCCCAGGATCTCGACGCGCCCCTGAAGCCAGGTGGGGATGCGGATCATCTGCTGCTGCGAGCCCATGGCGTAATCGACCGCGGCCACCGCCATGAAGACGAGGCCGATGGAGAACAGGACCTGATCGAGATGGCTGCGCGTGTAGAGCTGCTTATAGAGGGTCCGCTCGAGCACGAGGCCCGCGAGAGCCGGCACGAGGAAGGCCAGCGGCAGTGTCAGGAGGAACGGCACCCCGTAGCGGTTCATCAGGACGGCCGTGACGTAGCCGCCCGCCATGGCGAAGGCCCCGTGCGCCAGGTTGACGAAGTTCATCAGCCCGAGGGTCACGGCGAGCCCGCAGGCCAGCACGAACAGCAGCATGCCGTAGGCGATACCGTCAAAGAGGATGGTCAGCACCGGTCTCTCCAGGGAACGTGAGGCAGGCGCCGCCGCGAGGAGGCGCCTGCCACGATGATCAGTTGGACTTGGCGGCCTTCACCGGGTCCTTGACGTTCGGGATCGTGGCGAACTCCACGTTGTAGAGCTCGCCGTCCTTCCGCTCGACCTTGCGCACGTAGATGTTCTGGACGATGTCGCGGGTTTGCGGGTCGATGGAGACCGGACCGCGCGGGCTCGTCCAGCTCATGCCCTTCATGGCGTCGATCAGGGCCTGGCCGCCCTGCCCGTTGGTCTTCTTCAGGCCCTCGTAGATCAGGTGCATGCCGTCGT